>CACZOH010000291.1 GCA_902782785.1 uncultured Ruminococcus sp.
AGCCGCATCCTATGCATTCAAGTCCGTTCAGCTTTTCAAATTCTGCATAATCGCTCGCATCAGCCGTGTTTTTCAGCTTTATCGGCATCAGATGCTCGGGACAAACGGACAGACATTTTCCGCACCTTATACATTCGTGCGGTTCCGGTACGGACATATTCTTTTTCAGCAAAAGCACGCAGGACGTCGCTTTGTTTACGGGAACGTCAAGCGTGTATACCGCAGCTCCCATCATGGGACCGCCGAAAATTATTTTTTCCGGCTCGTATTTCAGTCCTCCCGCGGCTTCGACGAGCTCGGCGATGTTTGTTCCGGTCGGCACGTCAAAATTAGACGGTTCGTTTACGGCGTCGCCGGTAACTGTGACGATTCTGTGGACAAGCGGCTTTGAAAATGAGACCGCTTCCGCGATCGCCGTCATCGTGGAGAAGTTGAGGACTATACAGCCGGCGTCTGCGGGGAGCATTTTTGAATTGATACGCCGTTTTGTAAGCGCCGTTATCATAACGCGCTCGCCGCCCTGAGGATACTTTTTCTTCAGCGGGACGACTTTGATATTCTTTTCGTCTCCGCACGCTTCAATGACTTTCTTTATCCCGTCCGGTTTGTTTGATTCTATACCGAAAATACCCTTTGCGCCGTCGAAAAGCGACAACACGATCCTCATTCCGAGAACGGCGAGAGGCGCTCGCTCTATCATCAGCCTGTAATCGCAGGTTATATACGGCTCGCATTCGGCGCCGTTACATATAACGTAATCGATCTTTTTATCGGGCTTTACGGATAATTTCACGTGTGTCGGAAATCCTGCGCCGCCCATACCGATTATGCCCGCGTTTTTTATCGCGTTTATTATTTCTTCCTTCGACATTTTCGTAAAGTCGCGGTATTTGATAAAGCCGTCCGCCTGCTCGTATTTGCCGTCGTTTTCTATCGTTACGGCAAGCGCGGTGTCGCCGTTATAGCATTCGTGCGCGGCGACGGACTTGACGGTCCCCGAAACGGAGGAAATCACGGGCACGGAAACAAAGCCGTCCTCGTCGGCTATGCGCTGACCTACTAAAACGCGCTCTCCCGCGGTCACTATGGGTTTTGCCGGCGCGCCTATATGCTGGTTCATAAGAAATATCAAATCACCCGTCGGAAAGTGATCCTTTATCGGCTTATCCTTTGAAAGATATTTGCGGTCGTTTATATGAACGCCGCCGCGAAAAGTCTTTTTGAGCAAGGACACTCCTCCTTTTATCTACTTATTATATCTATTTTAATACAGCGTTATATCAAAGTCAAGTATATATTATTTAAAGAATAAAGAAGAAAGGATAAAGAACACGGAGCCGCTGTAAGAAAAAATATCGGAAACGCATCAGCTCTGCGTTTCCGATATTTCAAAGAGCGCTTTCCGCAAGTCTTTATAAACGGGAAAGCGGTACTGTTTCGGAACTCTGTCCGCCGCTTCCGTAACCTTTGCAGCGTCATCGCGGCTCAGCTTCGGAATAAGCTTGATTATGTTTTTATACATCGCCGCGTAGACTGTATTCTGTTCGCTGAAGTCCCTGCTCTCCGGCTTGCTTAAGATCAAAAGAGAAGCGGAAAGAGCGTCGTCTCCGTCGCCTTCTTCTTTGATTTTATCCGTAAGCTCTTCAACAAGACTCATAAATTCGGTATCTATGGGAAGCGTCTGCTTTCCCTCACCCGTTATCCAGCCCTTGAACAGTTCGCTGAAGCTGCGCTTCCTCGGGCCGGACGCCGTCTCAGCGTATTTTTTATACAAATCGTTTATTTTCCCGGAAAATTCCGTCATATCATTTTCCCGCCTTAAAGCTTTAGAAATAATAATACTTAAGATCGTTTAGGCTGCAGTCAGTTATACAACAGATCGACCGTTTTCTTCAGCACCTGACCGATCGGCGCGTTTATCTCAACGTAATTTGCAGTACGGTTAAGATACGGAATGGGCGTTTTGTTTATCACGGCGAGATATTTACCGCCGAAAAAGCGTATGTAAGAGGCGGCGGGATAAACGGTCAGAGATGTGCCGCCTATAATAAGCATATCCGCCCGGGATATCGCCTCGATCGCACCCTCCGTCGCTTTCTCCGGCAGCTGTTCGCCGTACAGTGTAACGTCACAGCGGACTATACCGCCGCAGGTGCAGCGAGGTATGGCGGAATCCGACTTGTAGATATAATCGGATGGATATTTTTTCCCGCATCGCGTACAGTAGTTTTTCTTTGTCGTACCGTGTATCTCAAATACGTTTTTACTGCCGGCGAGCTGATGGAGCCCGTCAATATTCTGCGTCACAACGGCTTTGAGCTTGCCTCTTTTTTCAAGCTCGGCAAGAGCGTAATGCGCCGGATTCGGTTTGATTTTGCTCGTATCGAGCTTCTGGCGGTAAAATTCAAAGAACACCTCGGGCTCAGAATAAAGACATTCGTGAGACAAAAGATATTCAGGTTCGTACATATCAAACCGCACGTCGCGCTGATTGTAAAGCCCGTCCTTGCTTCGGAAATCCGGGACTCCGCTTTCCGTGGAAACGCCCGCTCCGCCGAAAAATACAACGTTTTCCGATTTTTCTAAAAACTCTTTTAACCTCTTTATTTTATCATCCATTTTTTCTACCTGTTAAGAATATAGATACCTAAATTCAGATAACCTGCAAATATCACCCATATTATATACGGTATCTGCAGATAAGCGGCGGTCTTATTGACCCTGCGGTAATAAACTACCGTGAAGACGATCAGATACAAAAGCAGGACAAGCCAGATGAAAGCCGGCATGAACATACGGAAATTGAAGAATATTATGCTCCAGAAAAAGTTGAAAACAAGGCTTGAAGCGTAATAATATATGCCTTTCTCCGCATTTTTGTCCGTTTTTCTCATATCCCATATCATACCGCAGCTAATTCCCATAAGGATATACAACGCCGTCCAGGCTATGGGAAAAAGGAACGAAGGAGGAGAGAACAAAGGAGTTTTTACCTCTTTGTAAATATCCATGTTGCCCATAGTCAGAACGGCGGATAAAATCCCGACGGCAAGCGGTACGGCGACGGAGACCGCGTATCTGATTATTTTTCTTTTAGCTTCTTTTTTCATATACACCTCGCGCATAAATATTTTTAAGATATTTTACGCGCGTAAGGGTGTGTTTTATTCGTGTTCTTTCAAATATAATGCCGCAGATTTTGCGTCCGGGCAAAGAGAAGCGCCGTTTATTCCGAGAAGATCAAGCTGCGATAAAACGTTTTCCTTATCCGTGATTTCAAATTCGCATACGGCGTTTGAGAATATTTTGCCGCGGGCCTCGGCCTCGCTAAGACACAAGCCGCTTATCATATAATAAATATCCTGTTTTACGGTTTTTAAATCGTTTCTTTCGGGCGATACGAAAAGCGGTTTCAAAAGATCCGCGGGCGATATTTCGCGGCGGAAGTACGGCTTTTCCGTGGTTATTATCCTGTACAGCTCCTCCGGCGCGTCGTCAAGATAACGAGTTCCGCCCTTGAGCTGACGGAATCTGCCTGCGGAAAGCGAGAAATCAGCCGCCTCGTAAAGCTCTTTTTTCTGAGCGTACGAGAGAAACGGAAGGCATGACAACATAAGCGTCCTGTCGGATGCGGGGTAAGATATCTCGTTCTCCGGTACGGCGAAAACCGTTACCGTATCGCAGCTGCCGTCTTTACACGCGTAATATAAGGCTGTAAACGGATTTGACGTGACCTCGGTGATCCTGCACGGACAGCCGCTCTGATAAGTTTTTATGAGTCTTTGAAAATACGTGCCGTTTGATATCTCAGGCGCCATAACGCCCATTTTTCCGTATAAGGCGTCTTCCTTTTTCAAAAGGTCAGCGAAAAAGATACCGGGAACGGCTTTGTTTGCAGGGCAGAAAAACAGCCTGATACCGCCGTCGTCTCTGTCAAACAATCCCGGGTTTCTTATCCCGTCAAGCGATTTTGCCTTTTCTGCCGAAACGTATTCATAATACCTTTTTTCGGCGTCCGCGGCGTCGTGATTTTCAAGCGCTTCCCTGTAAGAGGAGATTATACCGTCAGCCGTCTGCGTGACGTCGGAAAACCCGTTTATGTATTTGATCGTAAAGCCGCCTATATCGGATATTTTAATTCTTTGCATTATGATCTCACCCTCCGTTTAATTCTGATATCATTATACTATATTATTTATTGAAAATCAAGTATAAATTAAAAATTTAACATAAGGATGCTTGTTTTTTATAAATAGTGATGTTATATTTTATCTTAATAAGTAACGGGAGGATATTATGACAAAAGTTGATATTTTTTCGGGATTTTTGGGAGCGGGCAAGACCACGCTTATCAAAAAACTCATTAAAGAAGCATACAAAGGCGAAATGCTTGTCGTTATAGAAAACGAATTCGGTAAAATAGGTATCGACGGCGGATTTTTAAAAGAAGCGGGGATACAGATAACGGAAATGAATTCCGGCTGTATCTGCTGCAGTCTTGTGGGCGATTTCGGTAAAGCGCTTGCAAAGGTCAAAACCGAATACGATCCCGACAGGATAGTGATCGAACCGTCGGGCGTCGGAAAGCTTTCCGACGTTATACGCGCCGTACAGGATGCGAACGTTGACGGGCTTGTGCTGAACGCTTTTACCACAGTCATCGACGCGTCTAAATGCAAAATGTATATGAAGAACTTTGCGGAATTCTATTCAAATCAGATAGAATTCGCCTCCTCCGTCATACTTTCAAGAACGGCGGGGATAAGAGAAGACAAGCTGAAAGAAGCGGTCGAAATCGTGCGTTCGCTCAACAAGGACGCCTCGCTTATCACAACGCCGTGGGAACAGCTTGACGGCGCTCTGATACTCAAAACGCTTGAAAAGAAAAACACGCTTGAAGCCGAGCTTAAGCATTTACTTGAGGAGCAAAAGGAAAAAGAGGCTCATCATCACCACCATCATCACCACGATGACGACGATGACGACGATGACGACGGGGACGAACACGAACACCACCACCATCATCACGACGATGAAGAAGAATGCGACGATCCGGAATGCGAATGTCATCATCACCATCACGATGACGATGACGACGACGAACACGGGCATCATCATCATCACCATCATCATCACGACGATGATGAAGAATGCGACGATCCCGATTGTGAATGTCATCATCACCATGACCACGATCACGACGCGGACGAGGTGTTTACAAGCTTCGGTATGGAAACGTCCGAAAAGTTTACGGAGGGCTTCATAGAAGACTGCCTTGACGAGCTTATGACGGGACGCTACGGTATGGTGCTGCGCGCGAAGGGCATAGTTTCGTCCGAGAGCGGAGAATGGCTCCATTTTGACTACGTTCCGGGCGAAAAGGAGATCAGAGTCGGCTCAGCAGAGGTCATAGGCAAGCTGTGCGTTATAGGCACGGGACTTGATAAAAAGGGACTGACCGCTTTGTTTACACATGAAAAATAAGGAGAAATAAATGGACGTACCCGTATATCTGTTTACAGGGTTTCTGGAAGCCGGCAAAACGAAATTCCTGCAGGAAACGCTGTGCGACAAGAGCTTTTTTGATAACGGCAGAGATAAAACGCTTGTGATACAGTGCGAGCAGGGCGAGGAAGAGCTCGACCCGCGCCCGTTTGCGTCAAAGGAAATCTATCTTGAGGTGATAGACGACAAGAAAAGGCTGAATCCCGATAAGCTTGAGGCGCTGCGCGGAAAATACAAAGCCACGCGCGTAATGATCGAGTATAACGGTATGTGGCTCATACAGGAGCTTGTGAACGCCCTGCCGGAAGGCTGGTTCATCTGTCAGGAAATGAACTTCAACGATGCGTCGACGATTGACGTTTATAACGCCAATATGAGAAACCTCGTCGTCGATAAGCTGACGAACGCCGACCTCGTAGTTTTTAACCGCTGCGAGCCGGACGAGGATATCCAAAAGCTTCACAAGCTTGTCCGCGGAATATCACGCCGCGCGGAGATATATTACGAGAAAACGAACGGTCAGGCGGCGTACGACGATATTGAAGACCCGCTGCCTTTCGATGTTAACGCGCCCGTTATAAAAGTCGAAGAGCGTGATTTTGCGCTTTTCTACCGCGATCTTTCCGAGAATATGGCGCAGTATGACAGGAAAAAAGTCAATTTTTCAGGCCTGACAAACGTATATCAAAGGCTTCCGAAAGACGGATTCATAATAGGAAGACCCATTATGACGTGCTGTGTCGAGGATATAAAATACAGCGGTATATTCTGCGAAAACGGCGCAGATAAGGTAAGATCCGAACAATGGTACAATATAACAGCAGAGATAAGCGTCAAGCCCTGCCGCGTATACGGCAGAAAAGGACCGGTGCTTAAGCTTATCGACGTAAAACCGACGGACGCGCCCGCCGATCCCGTGGCGACGTTCTATTGATTTTAATTAACAGGTGACGATATGTTTTTTAAAAAGTATTCCGACAAACTTAACGGCTACTGGGAAGAGGGTTATTATTACTACGTCGAGATAAGGGACGATGAAATGACGCTCCGCGATTCCGGCAAACGCATCGTATTCAAAACAAGCATAAAATACGATAAAAAGAAGCTTGAGAGCGGTGAAAAAACAGATCTTATCATAGGAAACAAAACGCTGTCGTCAAACTACAAAGGCGAGCCGATGTGGTGGATAACCGCTTTTTACTATGAAGACGGCAATATAATCATGGACTCTCATTATACTATAATGGGCGATTACCACAACGTTCTCAAAAAAGTCGATCACGATCCGTTCTATAATTTCATGATACTGGACAAAGCATATCTCCCGCGCCTTCAGGGTGAATGGGTGGAATGGAGAAAAGACAAAAACACAGACAGTACAATAGAGATAAAAGATAACGAAATAAGATTCAAATATTCCGGCTCCGTACTTGAAAAACAGAAGATCCACGTTTTAGCGTACAGATCGGACCCGAAAAAAGCATTCATAAACAATGAGGATCTCACGGTTTCGGGCGTCGGAATGTATAACGCGTTGTACGTTTATCCGGATATGCTGACCGGATATGAAATGGTATGCGATATGGAGGTACCGATGACCGTATTCGCGCGCCGCGATATGCTTGATAAAATAGAGATACCGCCGGAAGCGTTAAGGGAGCCGAGAAATACCATGGTAGTAGACAGGGTCGAGCGTATCGAGCATATCGGCGTCGAGCCTTTGGTAAAAACAAAGAAACGGGAGAATATAACGGATGAAAACAACGATAAGGATCAACAGTAAAAATTCAAAAATGGTCGCTCACCAGGGGCTTTTCGGGCTTGAGAGAGGCAATACCAATCAGGCGTTCACAGCCGCGGGCAACCGTGAAAAATATTTCGGTATAGAAACGGACGTCCACAGGACCGCCGACGGAAAATACGTCTGCATACACGACAGCAACACCAAAGGCGTTTCGGGCGTCGATATGGACGTTGAAGCGTCTACGCTCGATCAGCTTCAGTCCATCAGACTTATGGACACGGACGGCACGACCGACCGCGCGGATCTTCGTATCCCGACGCTTCAGGATTACATAAAGATCTGCCGTGAATACGGAAAGGTTTCGGTCCTTGAATTGAAGACGCCGTTTGAGGCGGAGCACGTGCGCGAGATAGTCGGTATAATACGCGATATGGGTCATCTCGATATGACGATATTCATATCCTTCCATAAAACGGATCTGATATATCTCCGTGAGATCCTGCCGGATCAGAACACTCAGTTTCTGACAGGCGAATGGAATGACGACGTTAAAGAATTTGTGACAAAGTATAATCTTGATATCGATATCTGTTATCCGCCGCTTACAAAGGAGAAATTCGACGATATAAAAGCCGCGGGGAAGAAGATCAATATCTGGACGGTCGATGATAAAGAACTGGGTGAAAAATTCGCCGATTGGGGAGCGGATTATATCACTACGAATATACTTGAGTGACAAATATATTATTCGCGGGAGGGGATCGCCCCTCCCGTTTTCATTTCCGATATAAAAACGGGCGGCAGACGCCGCCCGAAATCATTTTATTTGCTTATTGTTCCGCCTGAACTTCTTTCTTTTCCTTAAGATCCGTTATCGTCTTTAAAATGTTCTTTTCTTTATACAGGAAGAAGAGGACCGCGCCGATCACGCAGGCTCCCGTTGCGATGAAAGCAACGGTGCGGTACTGTCCGGAGGTGACGACCTCCGTTCCGGATTCGGAAAGCCTTTTAGCAGTGACGGAAGTATATATGAGCATGGAGAGCGCCTGACCCATTTTCATGGCGAACGTACGCGCCGCGAAGAACATTCCCGAGCGGTCCTCGCCGGTCTTGAGCGTATTCAGCTCCGATACGTCTGCGACGCACGCCTGCGGCAGTATGCCGAGTATCGCCATCGGGATACCGGCAAGTACGGCAACGACTATACCGAAAACGTGGAAGTCTCCGATCGTAGCGGTGTTCGACAGAGCAGTTATCAGAAATACTGCGGCGTATGAGAAAAATCCGACGATGATAATATTCTTTTTGCCGAGCTTCGGCGCCAGACGGTTGACTACCGGGTACAATGACAGGCTTATGACCGTCATTAAAACGGTAAGCGTGAACGTTCTGTCAGCCGGGATACCCATAAGGTTTGTTTCAAAGTCGGCAAGTCCCGTCTGGAAAAGCGTTACGGCAAAGAAGTATATAACGTCGGAATAAACAAAACGTCTGAACTGCTTGTCTTTGAAAGTCGCAAGAAGAGATTTGAACGCCTTTGTCTTTGTGGGCTTGCTTTCTATGTAATCGCGTTCCTTGATAAAGAGCGCGGGTACGAGCATCGCTATCGCCGCTATTGCGGAGAGTATGCCTATCGAAAGTCTTATTGCAGCCGCCTGACTCATGACCTCGTCAAACATTCCGGCAAGGTTGGGCATAAACGTTGCTATTGAAAAGCCTGCGATATAAGTAAACGAAATGTAAGTGGAAACGTCGATCCTGTGACGCTGCGTGTCGCCGAGCTCAGCGATCAGAGCGTTATAGGGTGTGCAGTATATAGTCATAAACAGATAGAAAAGCATAAGGAACGCGAAGATTATCGCGTCGTTTAACACGATCGAGGAGGTGATCGGCAAAACGAAAACGCCGACGGTGACAAGCGCAAAAGGTATCGCGATCACCCTCATAAACGGGATACGGCGTCCGCCCTTGAAATTGCTTCTGTCCGACCAGCTTGCTATCAGCGGGTCCGTGATCGCGTCAAATATACGGCCTACGGCGGTTATAACGCCGAAAAGCGTGATGCTTGCAAGTATCGGGTGCTGGGTAATAAAACCGCTGAATATGCCGTTTGTACTGCCGGCGTCGGTATTTCCCGTGTATAAATGTACGAGCCATGTTGATATTATACCGGACAGCAGGCTCCATCCGAACTGACCTACCGCAAAGAGCCATAAGACCTTATTTGTTATCTTTTTCTTCATGTCCATGTCCTTTCATTTTAAGTTTTATACATTGTAACATAAAAAACAAAAAAAATCAACCCGTTTTTGTTATTTTTTTACATTGTTTTCTTTTGGTATATAAAAGCCGTACCTTTATTGCGGTACGGCGGGATATTATTTGAATTCTGAAATTTTTTTGACGCTTTTGATTCAGATGACCTCGCATATGATGCCGCCGCCCAGAAGACAGTCGTTTTCGTCATAGAATACCGCGGACTGACCGGGCGCCGCAAGTCTTACGGGTCCGTCAAATACTGCGCGCAGCGTATCTGTGTCCGTCATTTCAAGCGTCGCCGTCTGTCCCGGGTGGCGATAACGGACCTTAACGTGACAGCGGAGCTTATCGCCGACCGCAGGCGTTTCAATACCCGTGAAATTAAGACTTTTGCAGATGATACCGGAACACCCCGTATCAGCCGACGTGCTTAATACAATCTCATTTTTTTCGGAGTCGATTTTTTTTATGTAAGCGGGCTTGCCGAGCGCGATACCGAGGCCTTTACGCTGTCCGACGGTGTAGTGGATGATACCCTTGTGTTTGCCTAAGATCCTGCCCTGTTCGTCAACAAAATTGCCTTCCGCGGGAATTCTGTCAGTATGGTTTTCGATAAAATCCGCGTAATCTCCGCCCGTTACAAAACAAATCTCCTGCGAGTCCGGTTTATTTGCCACGCTGAGACCGATCTTTTCGGCTATCTCACGCACTTCTTTTTTTGAATATCCGTATAAGGGCATAATGGTTTTCGACAGCTGCTTTTGCGTCAGGCGGTATAGCATATACGTCTGATCCTTTTCCGCATAATCGGCTTTTTTTACCGTATATCTTCCGTTATCGAGCAATATGACTGAAGCGTAATGACCGGTCGCGACGTGATCCGCTTCAAACAGATCGGCATAATACAAAAGTTTTTCCCATTTTATTTCACGGTTGCAGATAACGCAGGGATTCGGCGTCATGCCGTTTACGTAATCGCAAATGAAAGGTCTGATCACTTTTCTGTCAAAATCGGACGTACAGTTGAAAACGTAGTAGGGAATACCTATTATTCGTGCGGTCTCTCTTGCGTCGTCTATCTCGCAGCAGCGGCTTTCCTCTCCGTCCTCGCCCTGCCACGTGCGAAGCGTCACGCCGATAACGTCGTAACCGTCTTTTTTCAAAAGATAAGCCGCGACCGCGCTGTCAACGCCGCCGGACAAACCGACAATTACTTTTGGTTTTGTCATATTTTTCCCTTTCTGTCAGGATAATTCGTCGCTTAATCGGCGAAAATCGAGTATGGATAACGCTTCACCGCGTATTTTTTCATCAAAACCGCACCTGTTTACGGCGTCAGCGACGGCCGACTTATCAAGATTCTTGTCGGCGGAGAGCGCGTTTATAAGCGTTTTTCTTCTTTGCAGGAACGCGTATTTTATTATCTCAAACATAAGCTCTTTGTTTTTCGGCTCATATTCGGGCTTTTTGCGGAGCTTCAATCGCAAAACAGCCGAATCCACTTTCGGAGCGGGATAAAAGCATCCCGCAGGCACCGTGAAAAGTCTTTCCGCGTCGGCGTAATATGCGACGGCGGGCGTTATCGCACCGTACGCTTCCGTTTTCGGTTTTGCGGTAAGACGTTCCGCCACCTCCTTCTGTATCATCACGGTAATGTTGTCTAATCCCGCTTCGGCTTCAAGCAGAAACATAATGATGGGAGTGGTTATGTAATAAGGAAGGTTTGCGCAGACGGTGACTTTCATACCGTCAAAATGCTCTTTGATCAAAGATCTGAGGTCAACTTTCAGTATATCGTCGTTTATAAGCGTGAAATTATTATGTTCCGCCATTGTCTTTCCGAGAACAAAGACCATTTTTTTATCTATCTCAACGGATACTACTTTTTTATATCTCTCACATAGCTTTTGCGTCAGCACACCTATCCCTGGACCTATTTCAAGTATGCCGTCGTCGACTCCTGCGCCGCATTCTTCGGCTATGTTTTCGACCACGCGCTCAGATATCAAAAAATTCTGCCCGTATCTTTTATCGGGCGCCGCGTTGAACTCCGCAAGCAGCGCGCGGACGGTATTCAGTTCCGTAAGCTTCAAAATTTCGGTCCTCCGACAAAAATTTGATAAAAACATCTTGACAAATCATAAATAAAGTGGTATAATCAAGCACGTTCAGGACAATTGTATCACAAAAATACATAATTGTCAATATGCTAATGTGGCTCAGCTGGCAGAGCAGTTGATTCGTAATCAACAGGTCATGGGTTCGAATCCCATCATTAGCTTCATATCGAGTATTCATAACGGACTTG
>CACZOH010000292.1 GCA_902782785.1 uncultured Ruminococcus sp.
ATATCAAAACGCTTGTTTTTTTCTCACGGAGCGTTAAGGTTATTCCTTTTAACAGTTCCTCGCCGTCTTTGACCCCCGTTTTGCCGCTGTCGGCGTCTTTTAATTCGTACTTTGCGTCCTTATCCGCAAACGGCAGTCTGACGGTGAACGTATCTTCCTCCGCTTCCTCCATGCGGAACGCGAGGAGGATGCTTTCTTTTGTCTCGGGGTCGTCGTATGCGAACGCCGTCCAGTGCGTTTTATCGTCGTGATGCCGCCACGGGGTCAGCACGTACATATCCTTTGTCAGAAGATGACGGACGCTCTTCCATTCGTTGTAGTTGCGGCGCATAAGGTCGTAGTCGAGCTCCTTGTTGTGCGTGAACTCCTCTCCGTAGTTGTATATCGGCAGAAAAGACGCGCGTACGACGTACGGAGAGCTGCCCGCGCCCTTGCTCGTGTCAAGCTGACCGACGGTGTCCTTTGTGCTCGAACCGTGGAAGGGTATCCAGCGGCAGAACGTCGAAGTCTGTGACAGGCGCATTGCCGAGGTGGTCCGGTCAAAATCGGAGCGCATGAGCGGGATCCCGCGGCGCATACTCTCTATATCGTTTCTGCCGCCGCCCGACGCGCAGGAATCAACGAACGTGCATTTGCCGTTGTTTTTACAGTATTCTATAATGCCGTCCCACAGTGCGTAGTGGCCGCAGATACACTTGTTTTCGGTGATACCGGCGCGCGGCACGCCGTATTTCTGCGCCTCGACGCCGTCTTTATAGGGCCACGCGAAGCCGGGGTCGCTGTTGTTGTCCTCGCGGTACATATCGACGCCGTGCTCGCCCAAAAACTTCGTGATCCTGCCGAGCGTCCATTTCAGACATTCGGGATTTCCCAGGTCGTTGGTCCTTATATGCCCGTCGCCTATGCTCCATTCCTCTTTGTAGCCGTAGTTTCTGCAGAGCGCCGGAACATTTGTGACGCGCTCGGGCTCAAACCAGACGAGGACCTTCATACCCGCTTTATGGCACGCCTCGTTCGACTGTAAAAAGCTGTCGTCCGGCCATTTCTGCCGGTCAAGCTCCCACGTGCCGACCGTGCCCCACCAGTCCGACTCCACGGTCCTGTTTTCCGGGTCGTAATACCAGCCCGCGTCAAACCAGCGGAAATCGGGCTTTACGTCCTCCGAGATCAGCTTGTCAAGCGTCGGCTTCCAGGTGAAGCTGCGCTCGGAAATACTGCCGTCAGAATTCGGCAGACCCGTGTCGGAGGCGAAGCACGAGGTGGAAAACGGAGAAAGCATCGTGCCTTTTCCGTCCGCTTTCGGCAGATTGTATTTCATGAACCAACCGCGCCACAAGTTTGTCGCGTCGTCGTAATTTCTGCTCTTGTACGGCAGAAGAACGACGAGACCCGTACGCACGCTCTCTCCCGGCATAAGCGCGGCGTTGAGCGACACGTCCGTTTTTGCGCGGATGTGCGTTTTATTCTCACCCGCGGAGAAGAGAGCTTCCCACGTTCCCGCCCAGCCGAGTGCGATCATCGTGCCGCCGTTTCCGTGGCACAAATCAAAGTATGGGAAAACTATATGCGTGGCGCGCCCGCCGAGCGAAAGAAAATACTTGTCGCCCTTTGTCAGGTCGTGCTCGTACGCGGAATACCAGTTGTCGTGGTCGCCCATACAGCCGCGCAGGACGGGGTCCCTGCCCTCAAAATCACAGTCGAGCGCGTAAACGTCGGACAATACCTCCGTCGGTCTGTCGGACACATTCTCAAAATAAACGGTGTATTCGACCTGACCGTATTCGGTCACGATCTTCGTATCCGCTTTGACGGACAGATTCCCGATCTGCGCGGTCAGAACAACGCGCTGAAAGCCCGCGCCGCCGAGCGTCATTTTTTTTGCGCCAAGCCCCTCAAAGCCGTGATAGGTTTTGCCGCCGTATGTGAATCTGAACGGGAAATTTTCGGGCGTTTCGGTCAGTTTACCGAAAACACGGCGTCCCGCCGCCGTGTTAAGTGATTTGTTGCTCATTGTTGTTCTCCGATTTTTTATTCTTTCTGTTGTTGGAATTATATGACGTTGTAAGAAGTACGACCGATGCGATAAGAAGTGCTCCCGAGACTACCCAGAAGAAGATCATACCCCACCAGGTAAGAAGGAAAAATACAGAAATTATTAAAGCGACGCCCGATGCAAACGCACATATGACCGCGGCTCTCTGAACGACCAGATAGCCGGATTCTCTGTTGTAATATCTCAGAAGAGCTATAAACGCCAGAACCGTCGTAAGAAAACCGGCGAAGGCGACGCATGCAAATATTATAAAAATACCGGACAGATCAACGTATGAAGATTTTTCTTTTGCTTTCGCAACAAGGCACAGAACCGCGGTCAAAAGCCAAAGCAGCGCGTAAATCACGGTCAGTACTTTTGCGACCTCGCCGTTTCTGCGTTTGACAATCATACGGTTTCTCTTTTAATTGTTTTCAAAACGGCGTACGCCGCGAGCGCGGCTATGGAAAGCCCGACGGCTATCTCCGTGACGGTGCGGTGATTGCGCAGGCGCCTTGCAATCTCGGAAAAATCGCCCGTGGGTATAAGCAAATCTTCCTTTTGCCTCGCTCTGTATTCATGCAGATATCTTCTGCAGGCCGGGCAGCTCTGCAAATGCTCGTGCAGCGCCTCCTCGGACGAGGGTGAAAGACATTTATCCTTTAACATAGGGAGCAGGTCCCTTGCAATTTCACAGTTGATATTCATTTAAAGCCTCCTTAAGCATCTTTTTTGCTCTGAAAAATATTACCTTTGCGGAATTCTCGCTGATCCCGAGACTCTTTCCTATATCCGCAAACGAAAGCTCGGCGTATATACGCAGTACCACGACGTCGCGGTATTTTGAAGGGAGCTGAGCCACGGCTTTTTTTACCGCCTCGCCCGTCATTTTCCTTTGATAGACGGTCGCGGGATCGTCCGCGCCGCCGTCTCCGTCCGGCACAAGGTCTATGTCAACGGTCTGTATCCTGTTTTTGCGCAGATATTTGAAGTACGTGTTTTTCGCCACGGCGCAAAGCCACGTGAATATCTCGCAGGATCCGTCGTAGCGGTGGAACGAAATGAACGCCTGATAAAACGTCTCCTGCGTCATTTCCTCGCACAGGTACGGATCGGGACACATCTTTGACAGAAACGCGTATATCCGCTTGAAATATTCGTTGTAAATACTCTCAAATTCATTCATATGTTTATACCGACAAGCGTTTGTTTGTTACATTCAATTGTATTTCTGCATCGCAAGGTCTATATCGCCCGCGGCGATAAGCGAGACGGCGTCGTAAACGCTGTCAAAAAGCTGATCGAGCGTCTTCATATCCTTATCCGTAAAGTCTGAAAGGACGTAATCCTTCAGGTCCTGCTGTTCGACTTTACTGCCGACGCCTAATTTGACGCGCGGAAAATCCTCCGTGCCGAGCTGTTCTATTATACTGCCCATACCCTTCTGTCCCGCGGAGGAGCCCTTGCGCTTTATCCTCATCTGTCCGACGTCAAAATTTATGTCGTCGCAGACAGTTATAACGCAGGACGGCTGTATTTTATACGACACGGCAAAGCCCTTCACCGCAACGCCGGATAAATTCATGTAAGTCTGCGGGAGAACGATAAGACCGCGCCTGCCGCCGAGCTTTATATCGCCGTACAGCGAGTTGAATTTACTGCGCTTTATTCTTATATCCTTATTCTTTTTCAGCCATTCCGCAAACAGAAAGCCCGCGTTATGGCGCGTATACTTATACGTTTTTCCCGGGTTGCCGAGGCAGACGAGAAGAAACTCATAATACGTTTTTTTTGCTGTGCACATTGAATATGACCGCCTTTTGTGGTAATGATAATAAGAGGAGGCGGAACGGTTAACCCTTATCGTTCCGACAGGTGTATGACTTTACATGATCTTATGCCCGCGATATTCTTATCGCTTGCCTTTGTATTTTTCGTTATTTACGTTCTGTCGCGTATGCGGCTGATGCTGACAGGCTGCGGCGCTTCTTTTGCCGCGCTCTGTCCGGCTCTTTTGGGTCTGCCGGTTTTTGCGGACGCGATAACATTTTTTATTTACACGGGCGCGGTCTGCGGCGCGGCGTATCTCTGTAAAAGAGAAAAGAAAGAGGAGACCTGTAACGCGATAGCGCTGACTAGAACGGACGCCCGCGGCGGGTATATACTTTGCGGCGGCAGGATACACCGCGCCTGTCCGCGCGACAGTCTGTACGAATACGCGCTCGGCGACGTGCTTAACGTGATCACTCTTCCGGACGGGACGCTGTGCGCGTACCGAGTATAGCGCAAAAACCGTCGTCCGCGGCGAAATAAAGCATACAGGGCTCGCCCGCGTCGTATATCAGAACGCGGCATTTCCTGCGCGGCACGCCGGAGGTACAGTAAAGCCGTCTGTATCTGACGCCGGATCTTTTCGCGGTTTCACGCGCCTCCTTGTAGGTCACGGGAGCGGAGGCGAAATTGAGATCGAGGTCGAATATCCTCTGTCTGTTTTTTCCGGTTTTTCTGTATATCATAAAAAACCGCCCGTCCGCCTCATATTCGTAATAAGAGAGGATAAATACGGTGAAGATCTGAACCGACAGGCAGAGAAAAGAAAACGTTACGATATATAAAAACGCTTTTTTGAATATGATCCCGAGCGCCGCGGAGGCGACGGCGAGGATGAGAAACAGAAAGCACGATACGGCGTAAAGACCCGTACGTCTTTCGGGTTTGTAATAATACCTCATATTATTTGTGGTATTCCGCGCACGCGATTATCGAGAACGCGCGGTATATCTGCTCAGCCAGAATAACGCGCATCAGCCTGTGCGGAAACGTCATTTTAGAGAAAGAAAGGTGCAGATCGCACGCTTTTTTAACGTTTTCCGACAAGCCGTATGACGAGCCGATTATAAACGTGACGTCGCGCGCGGCGTTCGATATGACGTCGGCGAGCTCCGGGCTTGACAGCTGCTTTCCCTCTACGCACAGCGCTATTTTGTACGATTTTCCGGGCAAAAACTCAAGTATGCGTTTGCCCTCCGCTTCAAGCGCGGCGGCGATCTCCGCGTCTGACGGCGACGGAGAAAGACGGGCTTCCTTTATCTCAACGTTTCTGACGTTACAGTAGCGCAAAAGCCGTTTTTCGTATTCCGCGACCGCCTCGGCGTAATATTTCTCCTTTAAATTCCCTACGTGGATAACGTTTACGTTCATACGAGCCTCGTGACGCGGAACCTGTCCGCGCATTCTATTTCAAGTCCGTCAAGTCCGAAGCGCTTTTTCGCTTCAAGCGCGGAGGCGAGCGCTGTCCCGGGCGTGTTGTTTTCCGGCGACAGATGAGCGAGAAGCACGCGCCGCATGCCGCCTTTATATAAAAGCGGGAGCGTTTCCGCGCACTGGGCGTTTGAAAGATGACCTCTGTTTGAGCTTATTCGTGATTTCAGTTCCGCGGGATAAACGCCGTTTATAAGCATTCCCTCGTCGTAATTAGATTCGAGCATTACGGCAAAGCAGCCGTCAAGCGCCTTTATCATCTCGTCCGTTACGCAGCCCGTATCGGTAAGCGTGCCGAGCCTGAAGCCGTCCGTATGTTCTATGACGTAGCCGCAGCTTGACGCGGCGTCGTGGCTCGTGACGAAGCTTTTTACGGTAAAGCCGCCCGTTCGGACGGAGTAGAGAGGCGGGTGCGTGATTACGCTCTCAGCATCTATGCGGGACGATGTTCCCGCTGCCGCGTGTACGGTGATGGGAGTTTTTTTGCAAAGACACCGTATGCCCTTTATATGGTCGCCGTGCTCGTGCGTTACGAATATTTCCGTTACGCGGCAAATATCCGTTCCGAGCGTTGAAAGCGCTTCGACTATGCGCCTGGCGGCGCCGCCCGCGTCTATGAGAAACGACGTCTCCCCGTCGCTCACGTACGTGCAGTTGCCCGACGAGGAGGAGAAAAGAGAATAAGCGCAAACCGCCATCAGCCGAATAACCCCTTTATCTTGTCAAAAATATCAAAATACAGATCGAGCAGATCGATGCTCAGAACAAAAGCGAGCGGAATGAAAAGGTTCATCAGAAGCTTCGCCGTTTTTTTGTTTTTGTTTATCTTCTCCGCGCGTTTTACGCGCTCCTCGTAAGGGAGCGTGAAGTCGAGCGAATCAGTCGTAACGGGCTTGGCGTCGAAGCCGCGGTTCAGAACGATCACGGCGATAAGAAGCCCGCCCACCGTGACGCCGAGAATCAGCGTGCAGACGGGAGTGCGCGGAAAATAAGTGCGTTCAAGATATAAAAACAGCTGATACAACGCTTCAAAGCCTGCGAAAAGCCCGAGCAGGAGAAGAAACCTTTGCCACGCCTTCAAAGCCTGTCCGCCTCGCATTCAAGAAGATAAGCGGAAAACAACGTGACCGCGCGGCGTATCTCGTCGCGGCTCTTCCCGGGAAAATACAGTCTGTAGGAGCAGATTTTGCCGCACGCGTATACGCCTGTGTATACGGTGCCGACGGGGTTTTCATCCGTACCGCCGCCCGGTCCCGCGTAGCCCGTCGCCGATATTCCGATGTCCGCGCCGAAAAGCCGGGCGGCGCCTGCCGCCATTTCCTCGGCGCATCTGAAACTCACCTCTGTGTATTTATCAATGGTGTCGGGCGAAACGCCCGTCACTTTTATTTTTATATCGTTTGAATACGTTATCGCGCCGCCGTGGAATACCGCGGAGGCTCCCGGCACGTCGGTTATGCTTTTGCCGAGAAGACCGCCCGTGCAGCTTTCCGCAAACGTGACGGTCAGACCCTTTGCTTTAAGTAGGTTAACGGCTTTTTCAAACGTAAGACTCATTTTATCCCTCCTGTTCCGCCGTTCTTTTGACTATTCTTACAAGATAAGCGGGTATGTTGTCGGAGAGCCTGTATATCTCGCACCCGTTCGCGTAATCGGGATAATTCTCATAGAGAACGCGCAGAGTTGCCTCCCTTATACGCTCGGGCGCGTTGTCAAGCTCCGTGTATATTTCAAAATAATAACCCTTTGACTGCCTCTGAGACTCGACCTGACGCGCCACCGCGTCGTACAGCTCAGACGGAGTGGACGGATCGAAGCCGTTGTGAGAGTAATAAGTCGTTTTGTCGGAGCAGACGGGAACGTTGCCCACGCTCTTTTCGTGTTCGAGATAGAACGTCGCGTCGTCGCGGCAGAGATAAAGGTGAGATACGGCGCCGCGGAGCGTAACGCCCCTGAGATCGCCGTCAAGATCGTCTCCGTAAATGTCCACGTTATAATAATTGTCGTTTATCAGCGCGGTGTTCCAATAGTATTTGCCGCCGTTTACTATAAACGCGTGACCGCCGTATTTTTCATACAGAAGCTTGAACGCCTTCGCATAACCGAGCGAGGTCGCCTTCCCTTCGACGAGAGCGCCGTACGCCGTGTCCGCGTATATGCCGCCGCTCTCCGTTTTTTCGCATATGCCGCACAGATAATCGTGTATGAGCTGGCAGACAAGGAATACGTCGTGTACGTCGGCAGTCATGGCGTCGGCTTTCTTGACGGACGCCTTGAACCTGCCCGCGGCTTTTTCAAGGAATTTCGAGCTGTCGTCGTTGTTCGCGGTGTAAGGTATCCATACGCGGGTATATTTTCCGTCGACTATCGACGGCAGGACGACGAGCTTGCCGGATTTTTTGCCCGAGTCCGTATATCCGTGATTTTTCAGATCGAATCCGTCGGCGTTCACGTAGTATAAGGACGGATCGTCGTACGTAAGCGCGCGGACGATGCCCGAAAGCTCGCTTTCGGTAAGAACGAGAGGCATAAGCTCCGTGTACCGTTCTCCCTTTGATATGGTATCCTTCAAAACGTCGTAAACGTACTGACCGCGCGCGTCGAGCATATTGAAATAAAGCGAGTCGGCGCGTATCTCGGGCTCGCCCGCGATCTTTTCCGATACCTTTTCGTTGTTGTGCGCTGTTTTTGACACGGCGCCGGCGGTGACGGCGGAATAAACGACGAGAGAAACGAACGCCGCACAAAACAGTCCGAACAGTATTCTTTTGACCCTGCTTTTCATTTTTCCGCTCCTTCCGCGTCTTTTTTATACAGTATATCATAAATATTTGCATATTTCAATAATTGAAGGTAAATTGCAGATTAAAAAAGATATCAACATTTCCCGAAAATATATTGGAATTGATACATATTTTTTCCTCTGACTGCGCATAATGCAGGTAAAAGAAAATCAAAAGGAGTTTTTAAATGAAAGCAACCGGAATAGTAAGAAAAATAGATGAGCTCGGAAGGATCGTCATACCGAAGGAGATCAGACGGACCCTGCGTATCAGGGAAGGCGACCCGCTTGAGATCTTTACGGAGAAGGACGGGGAGGTGATCTTCAAGAAATATTCGCCCGTCGGTGAGATAGGAAGCATAGCGGGAGACTGCGCGGAGTCGCTTCACAAAGCGGCGGACGTGTCCGTGATCGTGTGCGACAAGGATACCGTCGTCGCGTCGTCCGGCGTGCCGAAGCGCGAATACAACGACAGACCGATAACCGCGGAGCTTGAGCGCCTCTGCGACAGACGATCGGGCTACACCCACAGCGGAAACAAGCTGTATCCCGTGGACGGCTGCAGCAAGTTCGTCTCCTGCGCCGCGCCGATAGTCTGCGACGGCGACGTCATAGGCGTCGTGGCGTCTTTATCGGACGAGGAAAAGAAAACAGAGCAGAGCGGAGATCTGCGTCTGCTCAACACCGCGGCGAATTTCATCGCCTCGCAAATCAACTGAAATCGCCGGGGAAAAATACGACAGAAAAAATCCGAAACCTTTTTTAAAGTTTCGGATTTTTTGACACGGTTTTTGCTTTGTCCGGCGTATAATACGCGTATCACTTTTTCAGCGTAATGACGACGTTGTCGGGGAGGACGTCGGCTGATTTATACGCTATTTCCTTTATCTGCGCGACCTCGTTCGGCAAAAGCTTATCGTCGCTTTTTACAACGATATTGAGCGTATCGCCCGAGATCACGGCTATGCAGTCGTCAAAGCCCTTTGCTTTTATAAGCGTTTCTATGTTCGCTTCCTTTTCTATATCCGACGATATGCGGGATATGTCGGAAAGCGCCTGCTTTGACGCCTCGCGGTCAGTTCCCGCGTCTACGACAGTGTGGAGCACCTCCATGGCCTCGTCCCTCGCCTTCGTCCGGTTCAGAGCGGACGCGGCGAAGAAATCCTCCTCCTCTTTCTTTCCCGCCTGACCCGACGCGCCGTTGTTCTCAGCCGCCGCGGGCTTTGACGCCGGCAGTACGAGATTGAGCGTAACGGCGGTGCCGATGATCAGCACGCCGGCGGCTATCGCTATGCTCCTCTTGCCGTATTTTTTGAAAAACTCCTTTAATTTGACCGTAAAACCGCGGTCTTTGTCCGTGTTTGTGGCTTTTATTATTCTCATGATCCTCCTCCTTCGGTTTTATTGTCTGTACGACGTTACGTATATCCTGGCACTCGATATCCCGTACGCGCAGGACAAAGCCTCCGTTATCCTGCGCGCCGCGGACGGATCGCCGCCGTTTCTGCATACGACGGTTATCCCGCGTATAACGGGCGCCGCAGTACGCACCGTTACGGGAGCGCCGGAGGATATGACCGTCTGCTCGCCGCTCTCCGTCACGTTTTTCGCGTACTGCGTCTCTTTTCCGTATTCCGCGGAGACTATGACGTATACCTTTCCGCCGCACATCGCCTGTACCGTTTGTTCTATTTTATTCTCTGTCGACTCCTCATATTCCGAAATTTCATCCGTTTCCGCCTCATTTTTTCCGCGGCCGCCGAAGATCATCATCAGAATTCCGATGATGACCGCCGCGGCGAGCAGTACGAGCGTTTTTTTGTTCTTCAAAAGAGCCGATACAGCCTCGTTTTTCACTCCGATATCACCACCTCGCACGGAATATCAAAAAGCTCCTTTACCTCGTTTTTCAGACTTACCGTATATACCGCGTATTTCAATCCTTTAAGCGTTACGTTCACGCCGTCAAGCTCCGTTATCCCGCCGTCGCCGCGCCTGTATGAGATCACTGCCGTTATATCGTCCTTATCTATACCGTGCCGCCGGTATGCAAGCTCCGTCACGGCTTCCTCAAGACGGGATACGGTCTCTTTTACAATCATCTCCGCCGCCTTGTCCGTCATATCGGCGACGTCCGCCGCGCTTTTGTCAAGAACGGGCAGATCCTTTGAAAACGGCAGAAACGATACGACGACGGATACGGCGCAGAGTACGCACGCAAAGCGGACGTATTTTTTCATCTCCGTCTCCGGACATATCATAAGCGTTACGGTGCATACGGCGGCGAGCGCCGCAAGCTGAGAGAAAAGCTGGCGTATCATAGGCAGAAAAGGGCGCACGCGACCGTGAAAACGACGGACGCGGTGAGTATAACGGATAACAGTATCGAAAGTATCTCGCCGCATTCGTCAAAGAAGAGCGAAAGCGCGCCGACCTCAAGCAGAGCGGACAGTGACGAGCAGACGCGTATGCAGAATTTTGACAAAACCACAGATACGACGGCGGGCAGGATCAGAACAGAGATCGATATGACGCCGCCCGCGCCCGCCGCGGCTTTGACCGCGGATATCGACGTCGTCACCGCGTAGACGGATTCGGAAAGTGACGAACCGATTATAGGTATGAACGACGAGGACGCGAATTTTACCGTGCGCAGCGCCGCGCCGTCCGCCGCTCTTGCGACGACGGTCTGATACGACAAAACGGCGCACACCGCCGTGCCTGAGGCGGAGCAAAGAAACACGGCGGCGCGTCTTACCGTTTTTGAAATGCGCTTCAATCCCGCGTCAAAACCGAGGACAGACACGAGCGACACGCCGAAAAGCGAGAGGCAGAGCGGAAACAGAAGTTTATCGGATACGAGCCGCATCACCTGAAGGGCGAGCATCAGCGTTGAAACGGACGAGGTGCCGCCCACTATATTCCCGGTAAGTCCGTATACCGCGCACATCGCGGCGGACATGGTGTCCATAAGCACGGCTATGCCGGTAAGACTGACGGATACCGCGCCGTACGCGTTTTTCAGCACCTCGTACGCAGCCGCGGAGCATATAAGGCATACGCAGAAGTCGTATATTCCGGAGTTGTCCGATACGGCGGAGGAAAAGGCTTTTAAAAGCGCGGCGACGATGATGAGCCCGAGCAGTACGGATAATGAGACGAGCGCCGGCTTCAAGCCGTCCTTTAAAGACGAGAACAGGGCGTCCGCCGCCTCGTCCGCGCCGTAGAGCTTTACTCCCGGACAGTATTCGTTTGCTATGTAGCTTTGAAGCTCCTGCATTTTTTCACCCTTGATTTATGTATCCTATCGCCGTATCGAGCAGCTGTTTTATAAGCGGCAGACAAACCGTAAGTATGCCGAGCTTGCCCGCGGTCGCTATCTTGTTTCCGGCCGACGCCTCGCCGCTGTCGCGGCATATATCTGCCGCGGTCTGGGAAATAAAACCTATGCCCGCGGACTTCAGTATGAACGGCAGATATCCGCTCACGTATTTTTCCGACAAGGCGATACCGTTCTTTAAATAAATGATCCCCTGTATTATAAAGTAAAGAAGCCATACGGATATGAGAACGGACAGAACGCCGCCCACTCCCGCCTCCGTTCGCTTTATGACGGAGACGATCAGCGCGAGCACCGCCGCAGCGGCGCACACGGCGACGACGCCGTTCATAGCCCGAACGACGTGCGGATATATGAAAACAGGTCGGATACTCTTCCGACTATCATCAGAAGAATAATGACTATACCGCACAGCGACAGGAGCATCGCCATTTCCTCCCTGCCGGATTTTGATAAGACCACGTACATCACGGCGACGAGGAGCCCTATCCCGGCGACCTTGAAAATTATATCTATATCCAATGTTTTGTCCTCGGATCAAAGGAAAATGATCACGGCGAAAACGCCGAAAAACAAAGCGGAGGCGATATAAAGCTTAGGGGCGCTGCTGTTTTTTCTGCGGCGCGCCTCAAGCTCTGCTTCATACCGCGACAGAAGCGCGTCGAACGCGCCGCGCTGTACCCCGGCGCCGCCTTTGCCCGCGGCCGAGCAGAATTCGCGGAAGATGTACTTCTCCTTTTCATTGAGTCTTGAAAGCTTTTTTTCGTACGCCGTATATAAACTGTCCGCGCCTGCCGCGCCGCTGAAAACTACGCCGAGGCGCAGAAGGATTATATCCGTCGGCGTTCTGTTTTCGCATATTTCGTCGCGTATGTATCTCATGGTCCTGTATATCTCCTCCGCCGCCGCGCAGGCTTCCGCCGATGAGGCGGAGAGCGCAAAGCCGAGCGCGGCGGAGCCGAGTATTATGATTACGGCTCCCGCAATTTTCATATTATCCGTCCGTTACGTCAAATGTGAATTCCGTTCCCTTGCGTGACAAGAAAACGTATTTTTCAAATATCCCGCCGTCGTACAAAAGCCTGAGGTTCGGGCGTGAAAGCATGGTTTTCATACCGTCCGCGTGCGCGGTGCAGATCAAAACGACGCCGCCGCTCTGCGCGGAAAGAAGCGCCCGCGTCTCGTCGCAGTCGCCGAGCTCGTCGCATAAGACCGCCTGCGCGGACAGACTGCGGACTGCGCATTCCACCGCCGCCGCCTTGTTTCTGCCGCAGATGTAGTCCGCCAAAAGCGGCTTTTTCTTCGGCAGAAGCTCATATTTAGTGTCGCACACGACAACCCTTTTGCCGTATTTGCCCGACAGCTGATGCGCCATATCGCGCAGAAGCGTCGTTTTTCCGACGCCGGGCGGCGAGCAGATAAGCATTGAGACGACGCCGGTCTTTTCAAAAAGTCCGAGACTGCACCCGTAAACGTCGCGCGGCAGACGCAGACATATGCCGTCTATGCCGTAAACCGAGCCGCCCGGCACGCCGTACGTAGATACGCCGGCGCGTATGCCGTCGGGCGCGGAGATATATCCGAGCTCAAGCTCGTCTTCGTGCGAGTGGAAGGAAGATCGGCAGAGAAGCGAGACGCACCCGTCAACGTCCTCCTTCGTGCAGATATAAGGCTTATCCGATATGCTCCCCGCCGCGTCGAGCATCACGTTTCCGTCGCCGACGGAGACGGACAGCGCGCCGCCCGACCGGAGCCTTATTTCCGTTATATCCGACGAGAGCCCCGGATATTTCATACGGAAAAGGTTTACGGCGGCGGATATCCGCGCCGGCAGATAAGGAAGCGCGTCGCAGAGCTGCAAGCCCCCGTTTTTTATTTCCGTCAAATCCTCACCTCCCGGGCGCTTTGGTTAAATATATGACGCGCGGCGGCGGATTATTACAG
Source organism: uncultured Ruminococcus sp. (assembly GCA_902782785.1). Lineage (GTDB taxonomy): Bacteria > Bacillota > Clostridia > Oscillospirales > CAG-272 > UBA1248. Next base: position 13,360 of record CACZOH010000292.1, read on the forward strand.
AGAAAAACGAAAGGTCTCTCTGCTTTGAAAAGTACGGCGCGTCAGCCCCGATTTTATCGGATGAATTATACTCCGGTCTGAATAAGTATGAAAATACAAGTCTAAAATAAAACAGTAAACGTTTGACCGAGGTGTTATATGTATTCCGCCGTTATACTTGCGGGCGGGTTCGGGACGCGGCTGAAGCCGCTTACCGATACCGTTCCGAAACCGATGCTTCCCGTGGCAGGCGAGCCGAATCTTGTACGTCTGTGCGAGCATCTTTGCAAAAACGGGTTTTTATCCGCCGTAGTGACTGTCAGATATCTGTCCGGAAAGATCAAGGAAAGACTGTCGGACAGCTGCCGGGGAGTAGACCTTTGCTATTCATATGAGGAAGAGCCGCTCGGTACGGCGGGCGCGGTCAGGGCGGTGAGCCGTCTTTTGTCTGACGATTTTCTCGTCATATCGGGAGACGCCGTCTGCACTCTCGATCTCGCCTCTGCGTACGAGGCGCACAAAAAAAGCGGCGCCGCCGCGACGATAGTAACGCATACGGTCAAAAAGCCGCTCCAGTACGGGACGGCGGTATGCGATAAAAACGGGCGTATCACGTCGTTCTGCGAAAAGCCGTCGTGGCAGCAGGTGGTCTCCGACAAGGTGAACACGGGAATATATTTTCTGACGAAACGCGCGCTTGACTATATCCCGGAGGGGCGGTCCTGCGATTTCTCACGCGACGTTTTTCCGAAAATGCTTTCCTCCGACGAGTTTATCTTAGGCTATGACGCAGCGGGTTACTGGCGCGATATAGGTTCGTTTTCAGAATATCTCGCCGCCAACAGGGAAACGGCGACGGGATACGGCGGCGCGGAAACGGAGGGCTCCGTGTGCGGCGACGGCTTTTACCTCGGAAAAAACTCCGCGTTCATAAACTCCGTGGCGTTCGATAACGTCAGGATATCGGACAACTGCTCCGTAGTCGGCAGTATACTCGCCAGAAACGTCACGGTGGGCGACGGGTGCGTTCTGCGCGACGGATGCGTCATAGGAGAGGGCGCGGTGATAAACGACGGCGTCCGTCTGGGCGCGGGTACGGTGATAGGAACGGGAAAAACGGTCGCTGAAAGCAGGGGAGACTCGGTAATGATAAAAAACAGGCTGTTTTCTGACGGGTGCGTCAGGATCAGGGACGACGGCGGGATAATGATGGAGCTTTACAGATTAGCGGGCGCCGTCTCTCTCTCGGTGAATGGCGCCGTAGGCGTTTGTTCCGACAATACGGGAAAGCACGGCGGAGAAGCGGAGATGCTGATACGCTCGCTCTGCGATCTCGGCTCGGAGGTATACGATCTCGGAAAATGCACCCGCGCCGCCGCAAAAACGGCGGGATATTATTTCGGATGTGAGATAACGATGTTCGTCACGTCCTGCAGCGGCGGCGCAGCCGTTGAAACGTACGACGCTTTCGGTATGACGCTTTCCGCATCGTATGAAAATAGAATAGAGAGTTCTTACAAATCGGACGCGGAGAGAAAAAGCGGCGGTATGATCGAGCGCATAAGCGGTCTTCCCGTGCTTTACAGACACGCTCTCTCCTCCTCGGCGGATCTTTCCGGCGTGTCCGTATCGGTCGTTCCGTGCCCCGAGGCGGAGGGGATGGAACGCGCCTGCAGGGACGCGGGGGCAAATACGGATAAAGCCGCCTCGCCGTATACCGCAAAGGATGAATTTACGGTAAACCTTTCGGATAATGCGATGCTTCTGGGACAAAACGGATTTTTCTGCTCCTTTGACAGCTGTCTTCTCATACTTTTGTCGCTGATAGATCCGGAGACGCATCCCGTCATAGCTCTGCCGTATTTTATGCCGCGTGCGTACGAAAAAGCGGCGGCTCAACGCGGTATCACGGTTTTGAAATATATGTGCAAGCCCTCGTACGAGCAGAAAGCCGACTCCGAGGCGAGAGCGGCGCGCACGTCGTGTATGTTCTGTCACGATCCCGCGTTCTGCGCCGCGGCTCTTATGTCGGCGCTTCACAAGAACGGGCTTACGCTTTCCGAGGCGGCGGACAAATACGCAAAGATCGTGATAAGGCGCGGGGAAATAACCGTTTCCGAGACGGAAAAGGCGTCGTGTATGCGCAGACTTTACGAGGCGTATATGCCGTATCAGGTTAGCGCTACGGACGGCGTCAGCGTCGTTGAAAAGGACGCTGAGGGCGTAGCCATGGCGACGGACACGGACAAGATCAGGATAGTCATATCGGCGGACAGCGAGGAGGCGGCTGAAGACGCGGTCGGAGAGATAATGATGAGGCTCGGTCTGCGTTCATAAATAGTTTATATAACCTCACTTGAAGAAGGTATATGAAAATGATATAATAAATACGGACCATATGCGGAGGGTCGGCGCAGACCGTCCGTTACATATAAATAAACGAATAAAAAGCCACGGACATTACGGGGTGTTTTCGACTTGTAAAAAAGAAAGGAAAAGAAATGCCTAAAAAGAAAAAAACAGAGGGACCGGCGGGCAAGCTCAAAATAGCCATGCTCGGCGGTTTATATGAGATAGGGAAGAATCTGGCGGTCATAGAATACGAGGATCAGATACTCGTCGTAGACTGCGGTCTCGGCTTCCCGGACGACGATATGCTCGGTATAGACCTTGTCATACCGGACGTATCGTATCTGAAAGCAAACGAGGAAAAGATAAAGGGTATAGTGCTGACGCACGGACACGAGGACCATATAGGCGCCCTGCCGTTCGTATTGCAGCAGATAAGCCCGCCGGTGTACGGCACGCCGCTCACGATCGGCATACTGCGCGAAAAGCTCGGGGAGCGCACGTACGAGGTAGAGCCGGATCTGAACGTCGTACACGCCGGACAGAAAATAAAGCTCGGCTGTTTTGACGTGGAGTTCATCAACGTGAACCATTCCATACCGGACGCCGTCTGTCTTGCGATCAATACGCCGCTCGGTATGATAATCCATTCGGGCGACTTCAAAATAGATCTTACGCCGGTAGACAGTCCGATGATAGATCTGCCGAGGATAGGCGAGCTCGGAAACGAGGGAGTGCTTTTGCTGATGTGCGAATCCACAAACGCGGAGCGTCCGGGCTATACGCCGTCCGAGCGGCTTGTGGGCGCGTCGCTCGATTCAATATTCTTCAGAAACGCGGATAAGCGCATATCCATAGCAACGTTTTCGTCAAACGTACACCGGGTCCAGCAGATCATAAACACCTCCGAAAAATACGGCAGAAAGGTCGTTATCAACGGCAGGAGCATGGTGAATATCGTGAACTGCGCGATGGAGCTCGGATATATGCACGCCGGAGAGGGCACGCTTATAGATATTACGGACATTAAAAAATACAATCCCGAGCAGCTGACCATCGTATGCACGGGCAGCCAGGGAGAACCGATGTCTTCGCTTTACAGAATGGCGTTCTCCGACCACAGCAGGATAGAGCTTTCGCCGAAGGACGTCGTCGTTATAAGCGCGAACGCCATACCGGGCAACGAAAAGCTCGTCAACAACATTATAAACGAGCTTTTCAGAAAGGGCGTGAACGTGATATACGACGCGATAGTGTCGGACGTGCACGTTTCGGGCCACGCGTGCCAGGAGGAGCTCAAAACGATGCACGCGCTGACAAAGCCGAAGTATTTTATGCCGATACACGGCGAATACAAGCATCTCGCCACGCACAGGAACCTTGCGATATTCTTAGGCGAGAAGCCCGAGAACATCTTTTTATCCGAGGTCGGTAAGGTCCTCGAGATAGACAAGGACGGAGCGCGCTTTAACGGCACGATACCGTCCGGCAAGGTGCTTGTCGACGGTTACGGCGTAGGCGACGTGGGAAGCATAGTCCTGCGCGACAGACGCCACCTGTCGCAGGACGGAATAATCGTCGTGTGCGCGTCCGTATCGTCGGATTCCGGGCTTTTGCTCTCGGGTCCCGAGATATTCTCGCGCGGCTTCGTTTACGTCAGGGAAGCGGAGGATATGATGGACGATATGCGCGAGCTGACCGCGGGCATAATAGAGGAGTTTTACGATAACGCGGACAACGATTACACTGCCATGAAAAACAGGATAAAGGACGAGGTTTCAAAATATATCAGCCTCAAAACAAAGCGCAAGCCGATGATCCTTCCGATCATAATGGAGATATGAAAAGATTTACCGTAATATTGCTTGTTTTCCTTCTGCTCCTTTCCTCCTGCCGCGAGCATCCGGCAGTCACGGAAACCGATACGGACGCGGAGACAAAAACGGCTGAGACGACGGCAAAAGAAACGGAAACGGAAGAAGGAACTGAGACGAAAACCGAAACCGGGACCGGAACAGAAACAGAAACGGAAACGGAAACGGAAACAGAGACGGAAACGGAAACAGAGACGGCGCCGCTTGAAACAACGGCTAAGCCGAAGGTCAAAAACTACGTACTGCTCGAGCCGGGTACCGCAATGATATACGGCTCCTGCGAGGACGGGGCGAGGATAAACGTATCCTCCGGCAAAACCTCATTTACCGTGTATCCGGACGGCGTGTATTTCGCCGCCGCCGTTCCGCTTTACTCAAACGGAAAAAACAGCGTGACCGTAAGCGCAATATCGGACGGAAAGCTTGAGAGCGAAAAGAAAACGTATACCGTAATAAACGACAAAAACGCGGACGATACGAATCTGACCGTCACGCTCGGCTCCCGCGTTGTAGAAAAAAGGGTACTGCCCGACGTCTACGGGACGAACGCGCTGTTTGACGCGGAGATAAACGACATCGTAAACTGCGCGAAGGCGAGAGTCGCCGCCGCGAAAAAGAACGCCGGCAAGGACGTGCGGATAGTATACGTTATCGTTCCCGATCCGCTCACAGTATATTCCGAGGAACTAACGGACGAGATGAAAAGCAGGGTCGTGTCCCCGTCAAAAAGGCTGAAGCAGGCCGCGGCGGCGCTGGAACGGGTCGACGGCGTTACGGTCATAGATCTGACGCAGACCATGATAAGCAACAAAGAGAACGGAAAGCTGTATTACAAGCTTGACAGTCACTGGACGGAGCTCGGCGCGTTTTACGGATATACGGAGATAATGGAGCGCCTCGGACTTCCGCATTATTCGCTTTCCGATTATACGGTGGAGTACAAGACGATAGACGATACGGATATGAACGTGTATTCCGGCGTCGGAACGGGACAGATGTACGAGAATGCGCCTTTTCTTTCCGCAAAATTCGAGGAGAAAACGCCGTACGGGAAAAACAAAGAGGACACCGCACGAATCTGGAGCTTTGCAAATCAATTCTTCGTCGGTCAGTATTCGGAAACGGTCATAAAAGACAGCGACAAACCGACGGCTTTGTTTCTTTCGGATTCGTACGGGCTCAATATCATCCCGTATCTTGCGGAGAGCTTCGGCAGATTCGTCACGGTCCCGATGTGGAGATACAAGGTCGACTACAGCCGCGTTAAAAGCATAAAGCCCGATTACATAATAGAGCTTCTGGCGGAACGCGACGTTGACGAGCTGCTTTCGTCGACGTGATCCGTTATAAAGCACATAATCGCCGCGTCAGTATCGCAAGACGCGGCGTTTTTTATCCGAAAATCATTTATTTTGTATAAATTTTAACATTCCGTTTACCGTTTTTTCTTTCGGAGTCTGTATAATGAAAGCGACGGAGCAAAAGGAGGATTTACAATGGAACTGACGCCTAAAGCGGACGCGATGCTTTCGCCCGCGCTGCGGGAATTCAACAACTACAAGCTGTCGATACAGAACAGATCTCAGCTGACGGTCGACGAATACCTGCTCGATCTTCGCATTTTTTTCAAATTCATAAAAGCCGTGCGCGAAAACAAGCCGACGGACGGAGAGGAGTTTTACGCCATAAGCCTGCGCGACTGCGATTTTGCGTTTATGGACGGCGTAACGGCGGACGAGATATATGATTTTCTGTCGTATCTGCGCTTTGACAGGTCCATTTCCGCGCGTTCCGCGCAGAGAAAGCTTTCCGCCGTCAAATCGCTTTATAAATTCGCGACGATTACGGGAAAGGTCAAAAACAATCCCGCGCGCGACATAGACCATTCCGCAAGCAAAAAAACGCTCCCGAAATTCATGACGCTGAACGAGAGCGAGGATCTTCTGAACTCCATAAACGAGGAGAAGGAAAATAAAACAAAACTGCGCGATTACGCCATAATCCTGACGTTTCTGAATACCGGTATGCGTTTGTCCGAGCTTGTTTCCATAAACATGGAGGATTTTGACCGCGATATGACGTCGCTCGTCGTTACGGGCAAACGGAGCAAACAGAGGACGGTCTATATAAACGACGCGGTAAAGGACGCGATACTTAATTACCGCGATTCGTTGAACGAGGAGCAGAGAGCCGTGAGCGACGAGAAAAGCAAAAGCCGCCACCCCGTTTTCATATCGAACAGGAACACGCGCATATCGAACAAAACGGTGCAGTGGCTCGTACACAAGCATCTCATAAACGCCGGGCTCGGATATAAACAGCTGTCCACTCACAAGCTCCGCCATACCGCCGCTACGCTTATGTACCGCGAGGGCGGCGTTGACGTCCGCGTCCTGCAGGATATCCTGGGTCACGAGCAGCTTAACACCACGCAGATCTACACGCACGTCGCCTCGTCGGATATGGAGGACGCGGTACACAGGAACCCGCTTGCGAATTTCAAGCCGTCGGACGACAAAAAAGACGGTTAACGTTCAAACCGTCATCACACGTTTATCACATTCGTATGATACATTATGGAAAAAGGAGAGAACGTTATGGATAAAATACTGATAGTGGACGACGAGCAGAAGATACGCGGGATGATAAAAAAATACGCCGAATTCGAGGGCTATAAGACCGACGAGGCAAACGACGGTATGGAAGCCGTGCTGAAGGCGAGAAAAACGAATTACGACGTTATAATAATGGATATAATGATGCCGGATCTCGACGGCTTTTCCGCGGTGAAGGAGATACGCAAGACCAAAAACACGCCCGTCATAATGCTTTCCGCAAGGGGCGAGGAATACGACAGGATACACGGCTTTGAGGTCGGAGCGGACGATTACGTCGTAAAGCCGTTTTCGCCGAAGGAGCTTATGATGCGCGTCGCCGCGCTTATAAAACGCTCAAAGGCGGGCGGCGGCGAGGCGCACGAGACGGTGAAATTCGAGGGGCTGACCGTGGATTTCACGGGGAGGCTCGTTTACGTCGACGGTCAGCCGGCGGAAATGACGCCCAAGGAGTACGATCTTCTGTTCTATTTCGTGCGAAACAACGGCATAGCCCTGACGCGCGAGAGGCTTATAACGGAGGTCTGGGGCTACGATTTCTACGGCGACGACAGAACGCTTGACTCGCATATTAAGCTTCTGCGCAAAAGCCTCGGAGAGTATTCCAGATTCATCGTGACCTTACGCGGGGTAGGCTACCGCTTTGACGGACCGCGGCAATGATATGAAGAAAGAAAAAAAAGGCGGGCTCCGGCTCCGCACAAAGCTGATTGGTCTGACGGCGCTTTTCACCGCGCTCATTTTAACGGTGATATGGCTTTTGTTCGTCGTTTTCCTCGACGATTTTTACAGACAGGCGAAAAGCCGCGAGATAATCAAAACCGCGAAAACGATCGAAACGCATATAAGCGACGGTACGGAGGAGCTCTCCGATTTAGTGGCAAAGCTTTGTATCGACACGGACGCAAACGTGCTTATACGACGGATCGACAAAACGAGAGCGGAGAGCATAACGTTCATAAGGCCGCGCGACATCCTTTCAAACAACGCCGCAGTTGCCGCGATAACGGAGCGCGCGGCGCTCGACGGAGGCGAGAGCCTCTATACGTTCGACGGCGCCTCCGGCACGATAGACAAGCGCGGAAAGTCCGAGGACGACAATATGCTTTACGCAAAGGTGATAAGCTCGGACGAGGAAAAGACCGTCATACTTATCAGCGTTCAGCTGACGCCCGTGGACGCCACGAAAACGACGATAACGGGTATGCTTATAACAGTCTCCGTCGTGTTCATACTGATAGCGGTCGTGATCGGGTATTTCATGGCGTCAACGCTGTCCTCGCCGCTCACAAAGCTTACCGCGCAGGCAAAGGATATAGGAACGCCGGCGTACAGGCGGCTTGAGGGCGATCCCGGCTGCCGCGAGACGGCGGAGCTGAACGACACGCTTGC
>CACZOH010000293.1 GCA_902782785.1 uncultured Ruminococcus sp.
ACCGCGCAGAGAAAGCTCGATATATTCGTATTCAACGTACAGGAAGCGGACGGGCTTTCGTTCGATACGCACATAGGTTCGATAGAGCTTATGGCGTCGCTCGGCTTCCGCGTGATACCTTATATTAAAAAAGCGAAGACCGCTTTTGAAATAACGGAACACATAAAGAAAATCGGTGAGCTGCGCGAGGATCTGCCGTTTGACATAGACGGTGTGGTCATCAAGGTGAACGAGCTCGATATGCGCCCCCGGATAGGCGAGAATTCCGGGCGTCCCAAATGGGCCGTCGCATACAAATTCCCGCCCGAGGCAAAGCTGACAAAGCTGACGGATATAACCGTTCAGGTCGGGCGCACGGGCGTGCTCACTCCGCTCGCCGTGCTTGAACCGGTGAGGCTCGCGGGCACGACGGTACGCGCCGCGACGCTTCACAACATAGATTATATACGGTCAAAGGACATACGCATAGGCGATACGGTCGAGGTGTCGAAGGCGGGAGACATAATCCCCGAGGTGCGGCGCGTCGAGTTGTCAAAGCGTCCCGCCGGTACAAAGGAATTTGAAATGCCGAAGCTCTGTCCCTCCTGCGGCGAGCCGGTCGTCCGCGACGACGAGGCGGCGGTAAGGTGTACCAATTCCGCGTGTCCCGCGCAGTTTCTGCGCAATCTCGTCCATTTCACGAGCCGCGACGCGATGAACATAGACGGCATGGGTCCGGCGGTCGTGGAGCTTCTGATAGATAACGGTCTCGTCCGCGACGCGGCGGATATTTACAAGCTTCAAAAAAGCGACGTTTCACAGCTTGAGCGCATGGGCGACAAGTCGGCGGAGAACCTGATCGGAGCGATAGAAAACTCAAAGAAAGCCGGGCTTGACAGGCTGATTTACGCGCTCGGCATAAGAAACATCGGGCAGAAAGCCGCCGCGGCGTTAGCCGACAGATTCGGCAGTCTTGACGCGCTGTTTACGGCTGACAGAGAAGCCCTCTGCTCCATCCCCGATTTCGGCGAAATAATGGCGGACAGCGTTATAAACTTCTTCTCTCATCCGCAGACGAAAAAGCTGACGGAAGAGCTTAAGGCGTGCGGCGTCGTAACCGAGTATACGAAAAAGACAGTCAGCGACAAGTTCGCGGGGCTTACGTTCGTTCTTACGGGAACGCTGCCGACGATGACGCGCGATCAGGCCGAGGCTATGATAACCGAACGCGGCGGCAAGGCTTCCTCCTCCGTATCGAAAAACACGTCTTACGTACTTGCGGGCGAAAAGGCCGGAAGCAAGCTGACAAAAGCCGAGGCTCTCGGCGTAACGGTAATAGACGAAGAAGAATTCTTGAAAATGTGTGATTGATATGTTTGTTGATTACGTTAAAATTCATATAAAAGCGGGCAACGGCGGCAACGGCTGCGTATCGTTCCGCCGAGAAAAATACGTCGCGAAGGGCGGTCCCGACGGCGGCGACGGCGGACGCGGCGGAAACGTGGTGTTCTTAGCCGAAGTCGGCAAGGACACGCTTATAGATTTCAGATACAAAAGCAAATTCACGGCGGAAAACGGCGGAAACGGAGCCGGCTCCAAATTTCACGGCAAAAACGGCGAGGATCTTATAATAAAGGTGCCCAGGGGCACGGTCATACGCGACGCGGAAACGGGGAAAATCATAAAAGACCTATCCGACGACGAGCCGTTTATATGTCTCAGAGGCGGTAAAGGCGGCTGGGGCAACAGGCATTTCGCCACTCCGACAAGACAAATACCGCGCTTTGCGAAAAACGGCATAGAGGGACCGGAAAAGGACGTTATACTTGAATTGAAGATGATTGCGGACGTCGGTCTCATCGGTATGCCGAGCGTAGGCAAATCTTCGCTTTTGTCGCGCATATCGGAGGCGAAGCCGAAAATTGCTGATTATCATTTCACGACCCTTTTGCCCAATCTCGGCGTCGTTCCCGTTGACGGCACGGCTTTCGTCTGCGCGGATATTCCGGGGCTTATAGAGGGCGCGTCGGACGGCGCGGGTCTCGGTCATGATTTTCTGCGTCATATCGACAGATGCCGTCTGCTTCTTCATCTTGTGGATATTTCGCAGTCGGAGGGCAGATGCGCAGTTGACGATTTAAAGGCGATAGACGCGGAGCTTTGCAAATACTCGCCCGAGCTTTCAAAGCGTCCGCAGATTGTCGTGGCAAACAAGGTCGACGCGCTCGACCGAAGCGCCGTAGACGTCGACGGTTTTGAAAAATACGTCGCGTCGACGGGCAGATCGCTTCTGTATATCTCCGCGGCGACGGGTGAAGGGCTGAAGGAGCTTGTCCGTTTTGTAAAAAAAGAGCTTGACACTCTGCCTCCGCTTACGGTCTATGAAGCGGAATACTCGGAGGAGGACGACATAAAGCCGGAGCTCACACCAACGGTCACGGTCAAAAAAGAAGACGGCGTATGGAACGTGGAGGGAGAATGGCTCTACAGGCTTATGGGCAGGATCAACTTCGACGACAGGGAATCCATGGCTTACTTTGACAAAATGCTCCGCAAATACGGCATATACGACCAGATGGAGGCGCAGGGCGTCTCCGACGGCGACGTCGTAAGTCTGTACGGCTTTGAATACGAATACGTAAAATAAGAGGTATCGGTATGATAACAAAACAACTGTCCATATTTGTGGAAAACAAAACGGGAAAGCTTGCGCAGGTGACGGGGATGATAGCCGATCTGGGCGTCAATATTCACGCCTTATCAATAGCAGACACTACGGATTTCGGTATCTTACGCGTTATAGTCGATAACGCCGAGGCCGTTGCGGACGAGCTGAGACAAAACAGACTCACCGTTTCCATAGGCGACGTCATATGCATAGATCTGGAGGATAAACCGGGCGGACTTACGGGCGCCCTCAGAGTGCTGTACACCTGCGGGATCCCCGTTGAATACGTCTATGCGTTCAGCTCCCGCAGCTCCTCCGACCTCGCACGCGTCGTCCTTCGCGTAGACGATACGAAAAAAGCCGACGCGATGCTCAAAGAGAACGGGTTTGAATAACAAACGCGGTATCCCGCCCGGAGCGGGACGGAAGAAGTAAAAAACAGCGCCGACGGATCCGGATCTGCTTTTTCAAATCAAAAAGAGCCCTCGCGGTGTACTTCGTAAGGAAGTACACCGCAGCTAAATTCGCTACGCGAGCTGAATTATGCCTCGCATAGCTAAATTCGCTCCGCGAGCTGAATTCGGCTTCGCCGAGCGTGCAGGCGAATTTAATTTAGCTGAAGCCGTGAGACTTCAATTCAGCTATACGCCGACAGGCGTATAATTTAGCTGCCGCAAAGCGGCAATTCAGCTGATTTATACATCATTCCTGCGTCGGAACAGTTAAGACGAGCTGAAAGAGAATAAC
>CACZOH010000294.1 GCA_902782785.1 uncultured Ruminococcus sp.
CTTGTCGAAGGCATAGATTATAAAATATTTTATGACGAAAGAGTCGCACCCGACCTTTACTCCGCACTGCTGATGGGAACAGGCGACTGCTACGGTTTCGTTTACGGGTCTTATAATATAACGCCGTACGAATACGAGCACGACCCGATGGAGGACAAAGGCGCCGCGGCGGATATCGTTGCGGACGAAAACGCGATTTACGGCTACCGCCCCTCAGAGAGCGGAAGCCTTAAAATATACGCCGACGCGGACTGGACCGACCCTGACGTGGTCGAGGCGGGACGTCGGGAGCGCATAGCGTACCATAAAAGCATAGCCTCAATGTACGAAATGCTGAAGGAAATGACAGCGGCGGGCAAATCAACCGAAGAGATAGCCCGCGCCGTCAGCGCCGAGCGCAACAGAATACGCCTTGACGCGTATAGGGATAAACCGGAGGAGCTTGAACAGCTGAAGCAAAGGAATCTTGAAAAATACGGACACGAGGAAGGTCCCCTGCCCGATGAGCTGTACGAAAAATACGGCTCCTGGGTGACCGTCGCGGAAAAGGCTTTCAGCCCCAACCGCGGAATGGATGCGTGCCTCGGACTGTACGACGAGTATTATGACGCGTACCGCTCGCTTGAGGAATTGAGCGACGATCCCGTCGTATCACCGCCCACCGCCGACGCATATATCGCGCCCTGCGTCATCATAATGACCGCCGCGCTTCTCACGGCGCTCGTGCTTGTCAAAAAGAAATCCAAGGCGTAAAACAAAACGGACTGTCGCAGGCAGTCCGTTTTCTCTTTCAACTCGGCAAAGCCGAATTTCACGTGCGAAGCACATTTCACTTACCCGCAAGGGTAAATTTCACATTTCGCATATGCGAAATATTTCACTTCAATTAAAAAACTGCCTCATCGGCAGTTTTTTTTAAATTAAAATCTTACGCCCACGGGTTTGAGCTTTCGCAGGGACGGATGCCGGAGAGTATGAACTGCTCCCACAGATACCATTTGCCGTCCTTCGTTTTGCGGAGCTGTACGTATCTCGGAGAATCCGCGCCGCCGGAGGTAAGGAATATCTTTGCGTATCCCTCGTTCTCATACGAATAGGGGTTCTCGCTCGCCTTTATCGTATAAGGCTCGGAAGGCGTGTAGTCGTTGCCGGGAACGGCGCCGACGAAATAGGATCTCGGAACGTAATCCGCATCCATGAATCTGTCCTTTATAAAGGATTTGTCGTACGCGGACAGGGGTCTCGGACCTCTTAAGAAATCAAGCATCTTAAGGGAAAGATCTTTGTCCTGCGGATAGAAGCAGAGCGCCAGAACTGTAAGCGCCGCCGTATCGAACGGCGTGGAGAGCTGTGCCTGCGGAAGAGCGATGAATTCCTCGTACGTGTCGGGGAGCTTGTCGAAAACGACGTCAACGGTCTTGTTGCCGTTCACTATCTCCGCGGCTTTGTTTTTAATGTTGTCAAAAAGTCCCATATTTTTTATCCTCCATTTTATTTTTCAACTATATTATACTATATATTTTTTCCTTTTTCAATTATCACAAGTGACTATTTTTAGCCGATATAACGGAAACTGAGCCGTCCCATGGGCACGCTTCTGCCGGAAACGTAGTAATCCGTTATATCCTCCGGATGCTCTATGCCGTCCGCGACCTTGAAATATATGTTCGCTCTGCCCTCTATGCCGAGCGCTTCCTTCGGTATCTTTACCTGAAGGATATTGCCTGACATATAGTAAACGCCCTCTCCAGCGGTCTTTGCCGTAAAGTCGGACTCAAGCTTTTCGACCGTCGTTTTGCCGTCCTTCGCGCCGCGGTTGATAACGTATTCGTAACCGTTCCAGCCCTTGAGCGAAAGCTCGCCCGTGCCGATGAAAATATTCATCCATCCGCTGTCGTCGTCCTGTCTTTTTGCTATAACGTCGTCCGTTTTGATATAGAAATAAAGGTGCGTTTCGTTCTCCGTCACTCTTATCTCGTAAATATTGTTTCTTGCGGCGGGCTGTGAATAAGTTATCGCCGGGATACAGCCGATATAAGAGCGGGGACTGTTGTCGCGTCCCGTCGCCTTGAATACGGCTTTTACCTTGTTCCACTCCGTCGTATCCTCTATCATCGGGATATTGACGTCAACCGTCTTTACTCTCGCTTCTCCCACGTCCGTATTTTTATATCTCTTTATATTCTCGCACAGCTGCATAAAGAAATTGTCTTCATATCCGCCCTTCATCATCTCCGCGTCGCGTGAGAATTCGTCGTTGCAGAGGTCGACAAGGGCGTATTCGCCGTTGTACTCGAATTTAGACGCGACCCATTCGTTCCAGCCGGTGACGAAGATCATATCCGTATCCGCTTCTATCGCGGTATCCCAGTTGCTCTGGAAATACGTTCCCTTTTCCGCATCCTCCGTTACGTTTCTCTCCTCCGTTACGGACCAGCCGCGTCCGAAGTTTTTCGCGCCCTGAGTGAGCGACGCAGACATGGGGATCGCGGGATGCGAGGCGACAGCCACGTTTATAACGTCGCCGTGGACGGGACACGGATACTGCCATTCGATCCACGGAAGGCTGTCCTTGTACGTTCTGTACTCGCTCGGCCATTCGGGGCGCTTGAACGAGAAGAAGTCAAGTATCTCGGCAGGCAGCTTTTTCGGGTCGTATGAATCGCTCTCCGTCGCGTTTCTGTCCTGTCCCGGATTTTTATACGCGACTATAAGCGGCTTTCCTTTATAATAATACCACGCTTCCTTATAAAGCCCCCTTTTGTAAACGTTCTCGTAAAGCCTCGTCACTATATTCGTGGAATACGCGTGAGTATAGAATGCGACCTGCGGCACGTTTTCCCAGCCCTGCTCTTTAAGAGAGCAGATCTCGCGCATTATTATCGGATAAACGCTGTCGTAGGTGACGGCGTTCGTCACGTCAAAGCACAGGAAATCGACGCCGGCGGCGGCAAGCAGCTGCAGATGACGGCGTATGACCCATACGTCCGCGCTGTTGTAATAGCCGTAGAGCGGCTCCGCCCAGAAATATCCCGCGTCGGACGGGGCGATCGTCTCGTCCTCGGAACCGATTTTGAACATTATATCAAGCCCGTTTTCAAGCTTGAGTATTTCCGTGGTGTTATACACCTTTTCGGAATACTTGCCTATATGCTGTCCGAGCGTGAGGAAATAGAATATCCCCACCTGTCTTTGTTTATCGGTCTTAGGCAAGCCCGCGTCAAAGCTGCGCCCGAGCCTGTCTATACCCGCTATATAATTGTTTGAATAACCGCCGTTATAATACAGCTTTGCGTCGATATACACGGTATCATCCACCTCCGGTTCTTTTTTTGTCGTTTCATCGTCCCGGACGGTATCTGCCGTCTCGGGCGGCGTTTCCGTCGGAGTACAGGCGAAGCAGACGGATAAAGTAAACAATAAACATAATATAACGCAAACGATCCTCTTCATACCCGCACCTCCTTAAAGCTTATCATCGTCGGGTTTCCTGCCGCGCGTTATCAGGAAAACGATCACGGCGCATATAACTATTGCGGCGATAACGGCTATGATTATGACCGTTTTCGTATTGGCGCCCGTTCCCTGCGCCGCCTCGGACGTCGCGGGGGTCGGGTCAAAATCTATCGTCATCTGCTCGGTCTCCGTTTCGGATTCGTATTCCTCCACAACCTTTACGGAATACGCGGCTGATTTTTTGCCGTAGTTTACGGTCAGAAGCTTTACGCC
The DNA here is from genome assembly GCA_902782785.1 of uncultured Ruminococcus sp. Classification (GTDB taxonomy): domain Bacteria; phylum Bacillota; class Clostridia; order Oscillospirales; family CAG-272; genus UBA1248. The sequence continues at coordinate 3,730 of CACZOH010000294.1, forward strand.
CGCGGTAGTGTTGTCAAAGCCCTCAACCATATCTTCCGTTATCTTTACGTCCTCCTTGACGCCGTTTTCATACGTTATCTCAAGGAACATATCGGACAGGTCGAGCGCCTCTCCCAAAAGGTACTGATATTTTTCCGGTTCTGTTTTTATATCCACGCGCCTTATACCGAGCGGCGCCGTCGTTTCCTCCGGCTCCTTTTCATATTCCGTAAGCTTAACGTTGTCTATATTCGCGCCGTTTATGCGCATACCGAAAGCCACGGTCGAAAAATCGGCGGAAATACGGCAGTTATACACCGTTTTCACATTGTTTCCGTCCGCGTCGTAAAGCTCCGCTTTTGTAAACAGTCTGTATTCTGACATAAAGTCAAGCTCCGTCGGCTCCGAAATCACGACAGTGCAGACAAGCGCGTTTTCAACGTATATTTTAATGCTTTTGCCGTCGTCCTCAAATTTCAGATTTGCAAAGCTTCCGCTCATATCGGCGTTTATGTCAAACAGCGTTTTATCCGTGCCTATGCCCTTTGCTTCTCCGTTGTCCGCGGTCTTTACGCAGAGCATTATGCGGTTTCCGCGCGGTATGACGTATATACCCGTGGCGCCTATGCCCTCGTTATCAGCGTCCCCCTTGTCATTCGTTATCCCGTCGTGCTCAAAATAGCTGACGCCGGACAGATTTTCGCCCGTGGTACGGACAAAAACGCCGAAAAACTGAGAGCCCGGCGATCTTACGTCCGCCTCGAAAACGTACGGTCCCGTGAGCTTATGCCGGCTGACAAGCTGAGAAAACGGGCCGAAATGAAGAGTGCCGTCCTCTCCGTGCGTTTCGTGCTGAGTCGCCTGCACCGCATCCCAGTCGTCGCCGAAGCCCTTGTATCCGGTAAAAGAGCCGGCGTTGCTTATATCATCGAAATCAAGTTCCGTATGGTAAACGACGGCTTTTTCCTGAGCCGAAACACCCGCGGCGAGCGCAAGCGAAAATGCGAGCAGAAGGATCAATACCAAAGACTTTTTCAAAGCTCCTCTCCTTTCAGTCAACTCTGGCGTTGTAAATGACGCCCTCGAATATGCCGAGCGCGACGGTGGTGCTCTCTTTAAGCTCAAAATCAAGCTTGATATCCGTTTTTTCTTTTTCGTCAAAATATGATTCTGAGAAAACCGCGAAATCGAGCGCGTTTTCGGCAAACACCCTGCCTTTTCCCTTTACCGTCACGGTCAGCGTGTGTTTGCCTTTTTCAAGATATAAACCCTGATACAGTCTGCCGGCGCCCACGTACGCGCAGTTTTTGTCAAACCACACGTCGCCTTCCTCCGTCCAGAACGTGCGTCCGAGAGAAAAGTCGGAATTCTGGAAAAACGACGCTGACTTTATCGGCGTATCCGACAGGAAATTCGTCGGTTTGATACATAAAAGATCCGTCGGCGAGCGGTATTCGTTATTGAATATACGAACGTTTTTGACGGGCGACCAGTCGTCCGTTTCCGTGTTGTCAAACGGCATTTTGCCGTTGTAGGGATTGTCGGGCCAGGTGCCCACGGCGTATCCGCCCTGCAAAATACAGTCGTACACGTTTATATTGTATATCTCCGTACGCTCCGTTACCGGGTCGTCGGAGCCCCAGGTGATGAAGCATATGGCTTTACCGCCGCCGGAGTTGAGATAACAGTGCGCGACCTCTATGTCGTGCGGCGCGTTTATCATACCGGGCGTCGCCCACCACCACAGAATTCCGCGCGGGTCGTTGTACGACGACGTCATCACTATCGCGTCGTCGTTTGATTCAAAGAAACAGCGTTCCACCTTCATATGGTTCGAGCCGCAGCCGAAGCTGAAGCCGTCGCCCGAAACGCATTTCACCTCGTGCAGCTTTACGTTTGCTATATATCCGTTTTTGCACGCGCCGAAATCCGTGTGATAATTGTTTGCGCGGACTATCTGCACGTCGCTCATCTCAAAATTTTCAACGCCTATGAACGCGACTGAGATGCAGTGTATCCTGTCCTGACAGTTGTTCGGATACCAACCTATGCGCCTCTCCTCACTGCCCGTGTCCATACTGCGTATCTTGCCGCGGCCGGTGAGCTTTATGTTTTTCACACAGCGGGCGTATATAAGCGGGTACGTGGCGACGTGGAGCGCGTGCGTCCAGTTTATGTCGCGCATCGGTACGTCGTGACCGTAGAATACTTTATATTTATAATCTGAGTCCGTCTGCGACTGCCAGAGTATCGCGCCCTCGTCTATATGAAGATCGACAAACGACTTCATCAAAAGATGTGTTATTATATATCTGCCCGTGTTGTGCGCCGGTATGACCACTCTGCCGCCGCCGTGAGCGTTCACGTCGTCTATCGCCCTTTGGATCGCGTCCGTATCGTCGGTGAAGGCGTCCGCCTTCGCTCCGAAATCGAGAACGGAAACGGTGTAATCCGGCAGATCGAATTTATAGGGATTCGACGCAAAATCTTCGTAATTTTCAACGTAGAATCTCGGCGCGACGCGTATCTCTCCCTCTCCGGAATCGAGCGTGGCGATGAACTGCGAGGTAAGGCGCGTAAGTGTTCCGCGCATGAACGGGAACACCGCCGTATTGACGCCCGCCTCCGCTTTGCCGTCGTACAGACACGTAAGACCCTTAACGTCGTCGAAAACGTTATACATAAAGGTCTCGTACACGCGGAGCCTGCCGCCTTTTTTCAGATCCATTTTCGCGGCTATGTTTTTGCCGTCTGAAACGCAGGACAGGATCTTTCCCGCGTAGTCGTATATCGGATCCTCCTCCTCGGGCGTGACGCGCCAAACGGTTATACTGCCGCTGCCGCCGGTCATTTCAAGTTTAAAGCCCGCAAGTCTGTCCTTCGCCGTCGGAAGATCGGACAGATTGAAAAAATATGCCTTGAAATCCGAGTACGGCTCTGTATCAAACTCCTTGCTCTTTTCCTTTGTGTACTCTCCGTCCTTGTCCGTAACAAACCACAGACGGACTTTGCTGCAGTCACTTTCGTTTTTCAGAACGAAAAACAGAGTATTGCGCAATTCGAGCGGCGCGTTGTATTTCGTATTATGCGCGTCAGGGAAATACGGCGAGGTGATGCTGCCGCCGTTTTCAAATTCAAATTTCAAACCGCCGTCAAAGCTTGTTTTTCCGCCGTCGCAGCTAAAGCTCCTCCACGCGCCGGGGACCTCAAACGCAAGGTCGCATATCTCGCCGACGGAGACGGAGCCGATCTGATAAAGGCCCGCCCAGTCCTCGTCGCCCTCGTTTTTTACGCCGATCTCAATGGACTTAACGCTGTCCGCGCCGTCAAAGCCGCCGATCGTAAACGCCGTCGTGTTCCAGCATTCCGCCAGGATCGGCGCCTCGCCTTCAAAAACCCCCTTGTCGGAGTAAAGACGGACGGTGAGCCAGTATTGGTCGCCCGGAGCGAAGCGCGTGACGTCGGACGCTATTGTAAGACAGGAATAGCCGGAAAGATCGAGCGGCGTCTCATAGTCGCGCTTTACGGAGCGCAGCGCGCCCGCCGCCGTGTTTCTGCACTTTCCCTGAACACAGCCCGAATCCTCATAATAACCCTTGAACGGAGTATTTCTGAATTCGGTGACGAATTTCGCCTCCGTCGTGTTTTCGTACGCGTAAAACCCCTCCGCGTCTTTTTCAAACGTGTGTATTTTCTTTTCGTTTGATAACGGATATCTTTTTGTAACGGCGTTTTTCAGCATATTTCAACCTCTCTTGTAAGTCGTGCCCTGCGGCGTATCTATAAGCGTTATACCCTGTGCGGCAAGCTCGGCTCTTATGGCGTCCGCTCTTGCGTAGTCCTTCGCCTTTTTGGCGGCGGCGCGCTCCGCGATTTTCGCCAGGATCTCCGGGTCGCCCTCCTCCTTCTCCTCCTCATAGGGAGTAAGGAGATCGAGTGCAAGGACCTTATCAAAATCTTCTATTATCGCGCGCTTCGTCGCGTCGTTTTCGTCGGACTTCAGCACGTCGTAAACGGCGGTCAGGGCGAGCGAGGTTATAAGGTCGTTATCGAGCGCCTCTTTGAACTTCGCCTTGTATTCCTCTGAAGCCGCAGCGTTTATCTCCCCGTCCTCCTTCAGCGCCGCGCATCTCGTGCGGAGCTTTTTGTAAGCCGTGGCGGCGTTTTCGACCGCCTCGTCGGAGTAGATGAGGTTCTTTCTGTAATGTGAGTTAAGGCAGAAAAACCTGTACGCGAGCGGGTCGGTTCCCTGCTCCTCAAGCACGGACAAGGTCAGGAATTTGCCCGACGACTTGCTCATTTTGCCTGACGCCGTGTTGAGGTGAAGCACGTGGAACCAGAAGTTGCACCACTTGTGCCCCAGATACGATTCGGACTGGGCTATTTCATTTGTATGATGCGGGAACTGGTTGTCTATACCGCCGCAGTGTATATCGAGGTACTCGCCGCAGTATTTGAGCGATATGGCGGAGCATTCTATATGCCAGCCGGGATATCCGTATCCCCACGGGCTCTCCCATTTAAGCTCCTGATCCTCGAATTTCGATTTTGTGAACCAAAGGACAAAGTCTGCCTTGTTTTTCTTGTTTTCGTCCGCCTCGACGCCCTCGCGCACGCCTACCTCAAGATCCTCCGCGTCGTGCTCGCCGAAAACGTAGTATTTGTCGAGCTTTGATATGTCGAAATACACGTTGCCGCCCGCCTGATAAGCGTAACCCTTGTCAATAAGCGCCTGCACCATTTCTATAAATTCGGCAATGCAGCCGGTAGCGGGCTGTATCACGTCCGGGCGCTTTATATGAAGCTTGTCCGCGTCTGCGAAAAACGCCTTTGTGTAATAATCCGCTATCTCCATAACGGTCTTATGCTCGCGCTTCGCTCCCTTAAGCATTTTGTCCTCGCCCGTGTCCGCGTCGGATGACAGATGTCCCACGTCCGTTATGTTCATGACGCGCAGAACGTCATAGCCCGAATACGCAAGATACCGGACAAGCACGTCCTCCATTATGTAAGTCCTCAGATTTCCTATATGCGCAAAGTGATAAACGGTGGGACCGCAGGTGTATATCTTGACCTTGCCCGGTTCGTTCGTGTAGAATTCTTCTCTTTTATGCGTTAAGCTGTTATATAATATCATTTTTTCGTCTCCTGTTCTTTTTCTTCAAGTTTCCTTTCAAGCTCCTCGATCCTCTTGTTGAGCTTACAGAGCTCCTGAGCGACGGGGTCGGGTATATGTATCTGGTCAAGGTCTCCGCAGCCCTCGTCCTCCGGCTTCACACCCGCGCGTTTGACGACACGCGCCGGCATACCTACGGCGGTACTGCCCTCCGGTATCTCGTTCAAAACGACCGCGCCCGCGGCTATCTTTGAATTGTCGCCCACCTTGAAGGGTCCCAACACCTTTGCGCCCGCGCCGATCATGACGTTATTGCCGATCGTCGGGTGACGCTTGCCGACGTGCTTGCCCGTGCCGCCGAGAGTCACGCCCTGGTATATGGTGCAGTTGTCGCCGATCTCCGACGTCTCGCCTATAACGACGCCCGCGCCGTGATCGATGAACAGGTTTTTGCCTATTTTTGCGGACGGATGTATCTCGATATCGGTAAAGAATTTCGCCGCCTGCGATATTGCGCGCGCCGTCAGCTTGTGGCCGTTCCCGTCGAGTTTGTGCGCCACGCGGTAAGCCGCCACGGCGTGAAGGCCCGAGTACAGTAAAAGCACCTCGGCGGCGGAGGACGCCGCGGGGTCGCGCTCCATTATCGAATCAACGTCGCTTTTCACGTCCTCTATGCCCTCGGATATCTTATCTTTAATCTCGTAAACCTTATCCTTTATTTTTTCGGGATCGGACAAAAACTCTAAAATTTTATCGTATTTTATTTCCAAAGCCGTTTTCTCCTTTGCTTATGTACATTTATACATTTTATATTATATATCATAAAATGCGATTTGTAAACCTATTTTTTCAAATTTTTACCGCAAATGCAAAAAAAACGCCCGAATACAAAGAGGCGCGGGCGCAAATACTATGAAAAAAAGGGGGAAAAGACAGAATGAGCGTTGAAAAACTGAAATCCGAGACAAAATGCTTTTTATACGATACGCTTGCAACGTGGCGCTGTGCGGGCGGCGAATTTTCGATAAACGGTCTGTGCGTCGTCACGGTGTGCGCTCTCGTGTTTTTACACGTGATACTTGTAAAGCATTTCTGCAGCTGCAAAAAGAAGCTGAAGCAAAAATTAAAAGAGACAAAAGCCGAACTCAATGAGAACTGACAGGCGTAAGAACGCTTGCCGTTTGCGGTGTCAACAAAAAAGGCTGTGATTACAGCCTTTTTTGTATTATCTGTTTTTTTCGCGGAGTTTTCTTAACGCATCGCGCGCCGGCAGGGGAAGACCGCGTCACTGTCTTTCTATCTCAATATAAACCTCATTTTGTGAGCCGGACGTGATTTCCACGCCTATATCCGTAACGTAACCGTTTTCGTTTATCAAATACGTTATATTGAGGTTATTGTTTATGTACGATATCTCAAAGCCGCCGTTTCTCGTCGTCTTTCCCTCGAGCGCGGTTATCTGCTCTTCCGAAAAGCCCATCTGCACAAGCGCCTCGTGAGGCGTCATATCGAGCGTTATCCCGCACGGAAGATCGAAGTTTTTGTGTCCTTTGCGCAGTATCAGCCGCGCCTCTCTTATCGTTCCGCCCTCCGGTTCTCCCAAGCCGTCGTTTTCGGCATAAAAAGTCCAGTCGTACACGTCGTTTCCGTAGCGGACGAACGATCCGTTCCCGTCATAATTGACCTGTTTATAATTTCCCGCCGCGTATTCCGTGCCTATCGTATATCCGCCGACGTCTATTTTCCAAACGGTTTTGCGCAGATCCTCAAATCTCATGCCCGCAAAGAGCTTTGAGCGGAGCCACGTATCGAATACCTCGGCGGGATTTTCCGTGTTGACCTGTTTTTCAGGCTCGGGCGTCGTCGTTTCCGATTTATCGGTGACGAAGAGATCGAACGCATAAGTATACAACGCTCCATCTATATCGTCAAAGAGAAGGGCAAACTCAACGTGCGTTGTTCCGTACAAACCGGATATGTGCTTCATGGCGGATGCAAAGGACGTGAAATAGACCTCATCGTTGACTTTGATATTCAGCATCTGCCATGTTCCGTCTCTCTGCACGGTAAACGATATATCGTCTTTAATCTCCCAGTCAAACATCGGGATCTCGGCAGGATATTCCGTTATTTCGTTCAAGCCGCCATTTCTCAGCTCCGTCTTTTTGGTTGCCGCGGGGTAAAACGCATCGGTTCCTATATTTATCGTTACCCAGTCGCCGGGCGCGGGCGTTTTATCTTCCGTTTCTTCAAACGACAGGTTGAACGCAAACGTGTATTCAGTTCTTTTGACGTCGTCTTTATATATCGCTTCGGTGTTCCACGTTATGACCGCTTCAATGTGCGCCGTATGATTTGTGTTCTCCGTTATCTCGCGCGCATATTTTATCGCGTCTTCAAACGTCGTGAAAACTTCTTTATAGTCGACCGTCACGCTGTATATACGCCAGGCGCGTCTTACGGTATTCCCTATATTTATCTCGTTTGAAGAATTGTATTTTATCTCGCAGATCTTGTCATTATAATTGAATCCCGAAACGTTTGTGCCGTCTATGATTTTTTTGTATATTATCGTCGGATAATAGTAATCCGTGCCTGCCTGTACCCTGAGCCATCCGGTCGGGTCGTAATCGTCCCCGTTTTGTTCGGTATACGGATGATTTTCAAGCGCGTATTTTTCGCCGTTCCATACGATCCTGTCGGTGTAAATCAGCTCGTAATCCTTTTCCGTAGTCAAGCGGGATAACGCCAACGCTTTTGTCATGTCATAAACCTTGACTCTGATCTCGCCGCTGTCTTCGTCACAGTCCGGAACCGCGGCTATATATAAGCCGAAAGTCTGTGGACCCGTATCAGCGATTCTGGTTATCTGTCCCGTCGTTATATCACACGCGTAAAGAACGACATAAGCCCAGTCGGGTCCGAGAATCCTCAGCGTCGCGGTGAAGAAGAACATCGGATGACCGGACGGCGTATCGCCCGCGTATATGAGATACGACGGTCTGTCAAGATATCCCTCGAAATTCATTATGAGACCGCCGTTTTTATCAAGCACGCAGACACCGTTGGTTAAATTATTATCATTATAAATGTAAATCTCAAATCCGAGATCTTTCGCCTCGTCGGATGACGCGAGGCGTTTGACGTTTTTGTATTCGTTTTCTATCGGAAGTCTGATATCAACGCTTTCAAAATCGGGACCCTGTTGAGAAAGCCGCAGATCATGGTTTTTGTGGAAGTATATTATCTTAACGTCTCCGAATTTACCGTTCGTCACCGGCTCTGACGCTTCTTTTACCACCTTGAAGCACGTGCCGTACTTATATATATCGTCGCCTTCGTCCCACGTTGCTTTGATCTCCACCGTAACGGTGCCGCCGGACGAATTTGATAAATACTCATACAAGCCGTCTAAATCCGTATTTCCCGGAACGGACACGGCGCGCTCGTCGTTCGGATCGTTTATCGAAACGCTCACAACGTTCATTTCCCTGTCCGTGACGTTGTTTTTTATAACGAAGTCTTCGCCGTAAGGGACGGTAATAACGTTTGATTCGGTGTAGTCGTAATTCGTTATATCACTCAAACCGGACGGCTGATGCCGTTCGCGTGATTCAAGCATGACGGCGGGATAATACGTTTCGCCCGCGGACGTTACGGCTATATAATGATTGTCCGCGCTCTGCTCGCCCTTGACGTATAAAACGTCTCCGTTGTTCTCTGACGCGGAGGTCTGCTCCGTTACGCCGCCCTCTGCACCAGATATCTTTGCGCCCCTGTATTCAAGGTATTTGAGCGCGCCGAACGTGCCGCCGCCGACCATGACCGCGACAAGGAACACGCCTATGATCTGCATCGCGGGCGTTTGGAAAAAGCCGCCGCTTTCCTTTCCGGTTTTTTTGCCGCCGACGGTTTCCGACGCTCTTACCGCGCCGGAATAGTTTATATCCCGCTCAAGCCGCGGGGCTTTATCGCTTAAATATTCTTCTATATCATTGTAATTATTCTTTTTCACCGCCGTGTCTCCTTATTTTATCGTTTTCCTGATCTTTTCAAGCGCTCTGTAATATTTTGAAGTTACGTTTGAAAGAGGCGTGTTTGTCATTTTTGATATTTCTTCAAGCGTGTAACCGTAGAAGAATCTGAGCATCACTATGCGCCCGCTTTTATCGTCGAGGCGCGCGGACGACAGGATATCGAAAAACTCCATGCTGCCGTGGTCGGCTTCGTACGCAAACGAATCGCCTATCTCGTCAAGGCTGACGTATTCGTTTGCGTGACGATACAGCTTTTTCGCCTCGTTGTACGTGATCTTCAAAAGCCAGGCGTCGAATTTATCAGCGTCACGGAGCGTATCGAGCTTTTCCCACGCGTGCGCCACAGCAGACGCAACGGCGTCGCGCGCGTCCTCGGTATTGCGCACTACCGACAACGCCGCTATGTAAAGCTTTTTTTCGCTTTTTGCAACGGCAGATGCAAATTCTTCCTTAGTCATTCTTTTCGCTCTCTTTCGCGTCCTTCATATATTAAGATTCACGACACGTGTAAATACTTTCAAAAAAATAAAAATTCACAATTTTTTTCATTATACACCGATTTTCCCCGGTTGTCAAGATAAAAAAACGAGCGGGCGACCCGCTCGTATGTAGGGCGGGGGCTTGCTCCCGCCCTACGTTTAGACTTCCCCGTTGGAGGAAGGCTTTTTTTATTTCTCAAATTCTATATACGCGGTGTTTTTGTACGTTTTGCCCTCGGGGTACAGCTCTATACCGAGGCACGCGCCGTCTATCAGGCCGGACGTGACGGTAAGCCCTGCCTCACTGTACCACAGCGTCAGATCGCCGTGCTTATACTGTCCGTTCATCTCGCTTATCTGCTCTTCCGTGAAGCCCATTTTCTTCAAC
>CACZOH010000295.1 GCA_902782785.1 uncultured Ruminococcus sp.
CATTTGGCTTTGCCAAATGAGCACATTCGGCGCTAAAGGGGTTCCCCGTTGCGAACTCGTGAGCAATGGGGGTTCACGCCAAGGGGGCGGCGCCCGAATGTGTTTTCGCGCCGGACGATATACGGAAAAACAGTTATGTTTTTCACATATTTTATGTTATTGCTTTAAGAGTGTTTGTTTATCGTCCATTTTCCCGTTTCATCCTGATATTCCGCGTATTCTCCGCGAGCAAGTTTCGCAAAATCCGCGGTGCTTTTGTCTATTTTCAGAATTTCGGATAAAGATACCATTCTCGCATCCGCTATACTGTTTGATCTCCCGCATGAAAACTGCCAATATCCGTCTTCATCGTGCGACACGTATTTTATCGGCGCGGATTTATCGAGGACGTGTGTGCAGGTAAAACACGCGGTTTTCGGCGGATCGGAAAACGGAAACGCAATATTCGCTCTTATGATAAAGCAAACTGCCGCGGCGGCAGCAAGGACGGCGCCGACGATAAAGAATATCACCGCGCGTCTTTGCATAGCGTTGTAAAGCTCATTCGAGCCGTCTTTTACGTTATAGTAGCCGAACAGATTGAGCGCCGCGAACAAAATCGACAAAACGCACGCGACGATCAGTACTATGCCGAGTATAAATAAAAATATCTTCATATCTCCTCCGTTTTTCACAGCTTCAGCACCGCGACCGTTTCGTCGCCGTCAAGCTCTCCGTTTTCAACAAAGCCTAAGGATGCGTAAAGCGTTTTTGCGACGGTATTGTCGGGCTCGTACGATATTTCACAGTAATCGGCTTTGCCGCAGGGCCACGTTCTTATGAAATCGAGCGCGCAGAGAAGCGCGGCTCTGCCGTAGCCTCTTCTTTGATATCTTTTATCTATCATAATGCGGCAGATGCTGTAATTGTTCACGAGCGCGGATGGCGGGACGTTTCCGTCCATTTCGTAAAACGCGCCCTCGTTGTAGCAGACCATAAGAAAGCCCACGACCTTTTTGTCGTTATATACGGCGAACGGGAACGCCCTGCATTCCGTTTCAATGGCGGCGTAGGCTTGTACTATACTTATTTCGTTTGACGCAACGAAATGCTTTTGCTCTCTTTTCAGCTTAAGATCCAAAACGTCCCATACGTTTTTCGCGTCTATTTTCTGCAGACGTATCATATTGCACTTCCTTTTATTATGTATTTTCCGGTCACGACGGGTGAGCGTCCGCGCCGGAGGATAAGAAAGAAACGACTGATAATGCTATCACGCAGCCGAGCTTCTTTTGGTATTCATCCGTTTCAAGCAGCTTCAGCTCCGCGGGATTTGAAAGAAAACCGCACTCCACGAGCACCGCGGGGACAGTGCATCTGTCAAGCACGAATATCTCGGAGCCTGCGCGTTTTATCTGTCTTGTATTGTTTTTTTGCAGATATTCCCGTGCGTTGTTCTGAAGGATCGACGCCAGATCCTTTGAGCCCTCGTCGTTTTTTGAATAATATACCTGCGTGCCGGAACAGCTTTGCTGCGGGAATTTGTTCTGGTGTACGCTTACGAATATGCAGTCGCCTCCGTCGGTGAACGCGACCCTGTTTTTGAGGTCGCGCATCTTTTTGCCGCCGCCTTCGCCGTCGGACAGCATAAAGTCGCCGTCCCTCGTCATACGGCAGTCAAAGCCGAGCGATAAAAGCACGGCGCACGCGTATTTTGCAATATTCAGGTTTATATCCTTTTCGCACGTTCCGTCCGGCGCGACGGCGCCGCCGTCTTCTCCGCCGTGTCCCGCGTCGAGCACTATCAGCGGATAAGCGTTGCTTTCGCCTTTTTCACTGTCGGCAAGACGCGCCGCGTCCTCCTTTGACATACGCAGAACGGGAGACGATACAACTACGGCAGCGGCGGCGATTATCGCCGCAAGGCTCAGAAAGAATGAATAAGAGCCGAAAAAGATGGAATTTTCCGATATTTTTTTCAAAACGCGCCTCCATACATTTTTAAAAAATATATGTGCGCGTTTTGTTTTTTATTCCTTGTTTTTCTTCTGTCTGTGAAGCGCCGGTATGAG
>CACZOH010000296.1 GCA_902782785.1 uncultured Ruminococcus sp.
CGGACAAGCCCGACGGAAAACCGTATAAGACGAAAAAAAGGGCTGATCTGTCAGCCCCTTATATGAAAAAACAGTTCGATCAACTTCCCGGATCTCTGCTTTTTTCAGGCTCGCATCAAAAGCCTCCCTGACGAGGGAGGTGGCTCGCGTAAGCGAGACGGAAGGAGTTTTGAGAATACATTTTATCTGTAGATAAAAAGGGCTGATCCGTCAGCCCTTTTTGTCACTGTTTCGTTACCTCGTCGTACGCTCTCATTATCCCTATCCGTCCCGTTTCGTACGTCAGACCGCCCTGAAAGTAGACGGTGTACGGCGGGCGTATCGGGGCGTCTGCCGAAAGCTCTATCGACGCGCCGGAGGTGAACGCTCCCGCCGCCATTATCACGCGGTCGTTATATCCGGGCATATCCCACGGCTCGGGCGTGACGTACGCGTCAACGGGAGAGCCGGACTGTATGCCGCGGCAGAAAGCGCAGATCTTCTCAGCCGATCCGAGATCGACGGCCTGGATTATGTCGTATCTGTCCTCGTTCCATTCTGGCACGGTCCTGTATCCCGCTCCGCCGAACATATACGCGGCGAGAGCGGCGCATCTGAGCGCCGAGGCGACGACCGTCGGGGCGAAGAACAGGCCCTGATACATCGCCCTGTTCTCGTCAAGCGAGGCTCCGACCTCCGCGCCGATACCGGGGCAGGTATAGCGGTACGAGCAAAGCTCCACCGCTTTTTTCGTACCCGCGAGATAACCGCCCGTACGGCAAAGTCCGCCGCCCGGATTTTTTATGAGCGAGCCTATCTGCAGATCCGCGCCGGCGGCGACGGGCTCGGTTTCTTCCGTAAATTCGCCGTAGCAGTTGTCGACCGTGACGTAAGCGCCGCATACGGAATGAACGAGCGCGGCAAGCTCCCCGATCTCTCTGACGGAAAGAGTCCTTCTGTCCGCGTCATAGCCCTTGGAGCGCTGTATGAACACCATTTTCACGCCGCCGTCCTTCAAACGCTTCAATACGGCTTCCGTATCGATATGTCCGTTTTTCATATTTATCTGCTCGTATCTGACGCCGAAATCGGCAAGACTGCCGTTTCCCGCCGTACCGGACAGACCTATCACCTCGTCGAGCGTGTCGTACGGCTTTCCCGTGACGGAAAGCATCACATCGCCCGGCCGCAAAAGTCCGAAAAGGCCGATCGCCAGCGCGTGCGTTCCGCACGTAATCTGCTGGCGCACGAGCGCCGCCTCACAGCCGAAGACGCGGGCGTATATTTTCTCAAGCGTGTCGCGTCCGCGGTCGTCGTAGCCGTAGCCCGTAGTTCCGTGAAGATGCGCGTCGGATACGTGAAATTCGGAAAACGCGGACAGTATTTTTTCCGAGCATACGCGCGCCGTCCTGTCAAACCCCGCAAAAACACCGGATAAAGCGCTCTCCGCCGCCAGAGCGGCGGAGAGTGTTTTTTCGCTTATTCCGATCATAATACGGCTTCGCAGGCGGCGACCGTGAGCTTTACGCACGCGTCAACGTCGTCCATGTCGATTATTTCGTTCTGCGTATGGCAGAAGCGTACCGGAACGGAGATACAGCCCGCGCGCGAGCCGCCCGCCACGGTCTGCATGGAGCAGGTGTCCGTGCCGCCATAAGTCAAAACCTCCATCTGATACGGTATATCCTTTTCCTTCGCTATGCTGACAAGATCGGATACGAGCTTGTGGTCGCACATCACGGAGCTGTCCTTGACCTTGACGGCAGCGCCTCCGCCGAGCTTTACGCAAAGATTTGTGCCGGCGCCCACAACGTCGCCGGACGGCGTTACGTCAACGGCTATGCCTATATCGGGGCGTACCGTGAAGGAAGCGGCGTAAGAGCCGCGGCAGCCGACCTCCTCCTGAACGGAGAATACGTAATAAACGTCGTTTTCCGGGTTTTTGATCTGCTTCGCCGCCTCAGTTAAGACGTAGCAGCCTATTCTGTCGTCAAAAGGACGGCCCGTATATTTCTGACCGCCGAGCTTTACGCAGGTGGATTCAAGAGCGCATGCGTCGCCTATCTTTACCTTGCGCTCCGCGTCGCGCTTCGTCTTTACGCCCAGATCTATGTAGAATTTTTCCGGCGTGTAATCCTTCGGGTCCGTTTTGCCCTCGGGAACGATCACTCCCTTCACGCCGTTTTCAAATACGACGCGTGTGAACGCCGCGGCGACGTAGTTGATGCCTCCTACGCGCGATACGCGGACAAGACCGTTATCCTGTATGTAATTTACAACAAAGCCTATCTCGTCCATATGCGCGCAGAGCATGATCTTTTTCGGCTCCTTTGCGCTGCCGCGCTTTACGGCTATCACGTTTCCGAGCGGATCCGTGCTGACCTCGTCGACGTACGGCTTTATGATTTCCGTCAGTTTTGCGCCTATCTTACCCTCGCGTGAGGATATGCCCTGAATTCTCATTATTGTTTTAAGATCGTTTATCATATTCTAACTCCTATCTAAATAATTACAGTTGTTCTATTTTCTGACCGCATTCCGAGCAAAACACTCCGCCGTTATTCATTTGTGGCTTTTTGCAATTTGGACAATATCTTATTGCTTCTGTTTTTCGTGCAATACATTCGAGATAAAATCTGATTTTTTTTAATTCTTCTAAACTTTCTATTGTTGCATTTAATGCACCTATTTGTAATTCCATTGCCTGTTTTGTGTCCATTTTGCTAAATGCATCTAAAGTATTAAAATAATTACCAACGTAACTCATTACAGTTCTCCTTATTATTTTAATGGTGTTTCGTTTACGGGACAGAGCGCCGCTTCTCTTGCAAGACGGTACATACTGTCGTAATCGGCTTCATTGAAAACGCATGACGCCGAATGGATATATCTTGTCGGGCAGGATATCGCGGCTGTCTTGACGCCGCCGGACGCTTTGTGTATGTGACCGGCGTCGTTCCCGCCGGAAACGTACTGCTTGAGCTGGCACGGTATGTCGTGCTTTTTGCCGAGATCCATAACGAAATTCGTCATCTCCGGCAGATACGACGTTCCGTTGTCCATATACGATACGGCGGGACCGGAGCCCGTCTTTGCGACGCGCTTATAGTCCGGCGTTCCCGCTATGTCGGCGACCGCGGTCGCCTCAAGCACTATCGCCATATCGGGTCTTATCCTGTTCGCGGTGATCGACGCGCCGGAGCGTCCGACCTCCTCGCGCACGGTGAAGCAGAAATACAGATCGAAGTCGGGTTTTATCTTGTTTTCGTGTATGTAGTTCACTATATCGCAGAGAACCGCGCAGCCGAGTCTGTCGTCTATCGCCTTGCCCTTGATCATCCCGTCGCCGAATCTGACAAAATCGGAATCGAACACGGCGTAGTCTCCGACAGATACGTATTTTTCCGCGTCTTCCTTTGATTTTGCGCCGATATCTATATACATTCTGTCTATCGGCGTGGCTCTGCCGCGCTCCTCGTGCGACTGCTGATGTATCGCCTTGGACGCTATCAGACCGCTGATTTTTTCTTTGCCGTAGTCTCCGACGAAAAGCTTTCTGCCGCAGAGGACCTTTATGTCAAAGCCGCCCACGGGCTGAAAATAAATGTATCCGTTTTCGTCGATCGAAGAGAGCATCAGTCCAACTTCATCCATATGCGCGGAGAACATGAGTTTTTTGTCCGATGTGCCTTTTATCCTGAAAATATGGTTTCCTATAAAGTCAACTGTATGCTCGTCGTATTTGCCCTCAAGCTCGGCGCAGATGATATCCGCCACCTCGTATTCACAGCTCGTCGGACCGAAAGCCTGACAGAGCTTTTCCAGAAGCTCAAGTCCCTTAGCCATTACGCTCACCTCCCAGCTCTTTTATAAATCCCGCAACGAGCGCGGCGGTATCCGCCACGTCGTCAAGCGATACGACCTCGCTGTACGTATGCATATTTTTGAGCGGAATGGAAACGAGGAGCGTCGGAACGCCCAGACCTACGAGCGGTATGTCGTTCGCGTTCGTTCCCGTGCTCGTGGCTTCTACGCATACGGTGTGTTTAAAGTTGTTTTTCTTTGCAAATCCGATCAGGCGCTTTGTGAAACGGACGTCCGTTATGGCGGAGAGAGATATCTCCGGTCCGTCGCCGACGGTCGTCTTGCGCTTCGCCTCCTTGCCGCATTCAGGCACCCACGCGCAGCAGACGTCGGATACTATCGCATAATCGGGCTTTAGCTCGTATACCGCCGCCACGACCGCGCGGGAGACCTCTTCTTTTGTGGAGAGGAGCAGTATCAGTTCGCCCTCGTAGCCGTCGTTTATAAGCTGTTCAAACGCGGCTATACCCGCCACGGCGCATATTTTGTCGTCAAAGCCCTTGCCGCAGATGCAGTTGTTTTTGAGCTTCGTGAGCTTGAAGCGGTAGCCGACGGGCGTTCCTATCGGTATAAGCTCCTCGGCTTTTTCTTTTGACAGACCGGTGTCTATCATAAGCGTGTCGATGCCCGGAAGCACCATTCTGTCTCCCGTCTGAAGGTGCGGGGGCGTGGAGACGATGACTCCGTAAAGCGTTTCTTTTCCGTAGATCGTGACGTCTGCCGCCTGAAGGATCCTTGTGTCAAGTCCTCCGACGTTAGTGAAGCGGAGAAAACCGCCCTCGAGCACCTCCGTCACCATCATTCCGACCTCGTCCATATGCGCGTCGAACATGATGCGCGGATGACCGGGCTTTTTTGCGTGACGGATAAAGACGTAGCTGCCCGCGGGTTCGCGGCGCATCTCGTCAAAATACTTGTCACGTATGTACTCCAGCGCTTCGATCTGTCCGTGCTCATAGCCGGAAATCGAGCCGCCGCAGGTCAAACGTGACGTCAAATCAAAAAGGTCTGCCATATTTTATATCCTTTCATTAAAATTGCAAATTGAAATTGGAAAATGGAAAGTGGAAAATTGAGGTGTCGGCAGAGCCGACGATCTGTGCGCCGTTCCGGCGCATTTGGGGCTCCCGCACCCCCCTGACCGCCCCAAACCCCACCATCCCCCCGTTGGTTTCAACGGGGCTTTTCGCATGTATGAGATCCGGGGCTTTTGCAGCTTCAGCCGCCATATAAAATACGGCGCACTGTTTGCACGGGTTTAAAGTATCAAAGTTGAGTTTTATAACGCCCGAACACCTTTTCGTAAAGTTCTCTGCAGTTCTTTTCATATCCGAGCGGCAGCAGATCGTCCGCCCTACACAATAAGTAATAGGGCTCTTTTATCGATACGTCGAAAGGCATCCATCCGCTCCATATTTTATATGCTTTTCCGGAAAAATCCGACAGGTTTGTTTCACTTTTATAATATTCCGCTGATAAATATCTCATCAAAGCGTCCACGTACGCGTTTATATCGATGTTATCGGAATCCTTAAGCGATGAAGTGTGAATGATGATATCCTTTTTACTTGTCAGAGATTCGATATAAATCAATTCACC
>CACZOH010000297.1 GCA_902782785.1 uncultured Ruminococcus sp.
AGCGTGATATAAAACGTTCTGTCGGCGGGCAGCTTTACCGTATAAATATCTCCGTCAAGCGTTACCGTCGGGTCGGAAATGTTCTTGTTTACCTCAATGTGATAAGTTCTGCCGCCGTAATTATACTCGCTTACGCCGGCGCAGCTCATATCGGACGGCAGGCAGCTCTGTATCTTCAATCCCTTAAGCTCCGGCGTTATGCCGACTATATCCGTTACGAACGTAAGCGGCACAAGTCCCGATTCGGGGAATTCGCCCAAAATGCTTACCTGATAGCCGCCGAATTTTGAGTGCGGGTCTCTTCTTAACTGGTCCTTGTGGAATTCTTCCATTATAACGTTGAATCTGCTTATCGCGTTATCGCCCGAAATGAACGTTCTTCCCGAAACATCGTAGTAGGAGGTATAGAAAATAGTACCGCCGTTCTGCATTTGCAAGCCGTATTCTCCCCATTGACCGGGCAGTACATCTGCAAAATCGTGTCCGTTATACCACCAGTAATGGAGTCCGTCTTCCTCTACGGTTTCAATCGCTACCGTATTGCTGCGCGCGGATACTTTGAAATTGTAAATATTCTCGCCCTTTGATGTGTCCGTTTCGATTATCCGTTTACCGTCGACCCAGTCGTAGATCTGATTCGCCTGTGTATCCGAGGCGAGCCCCGCGGATACAGCCATAAAATTGACGAACGTGATACCGAAGTCAAGCACGTCGCCCTTTATATTGACGCTTGTGATATATCTTCCTTTTGTATTATCCCAGAAAAAGTCGTTGAATTTTGTTTTTATCTTGTCCGCCAAAGACGTATAATAATCGCCTTTTTCCGTGTTTCCGACGTAGTATTCTATATCCGCCATGGCGAGTACCGACTGATAAAACAGCACGTTTTCATACGCGGAATTGTACCCGAAAAAGTTCATGGCATCCCAGTAGTTAGACGACGCGCCGCGCACTGTTCCGTCGTTACGAGGATCGTATATCGTTATCATACCCGATTTGCCGTTAAGATTTTCAAGCATATATTCCATAGCCTTGCGGAGCTTATCGAGCATTACCTGCCCTTTTGAATTGACGCTTGACAGAAAGCCCTCCGTTCCGTTTCCAGTGAGAAGATAATCGCGCGAGGCTATTATAAGCACGGAATTGTTTGTATAGTGGTTTTGCGCGTCAAGGTGCTGAGGCGCGGTCTCCGTCGCCCATACAAAGCCGTCGTCCCGCGGATTTGTATCATACTCGGAGGTATCAACAACGTATTTGCCGGTTTTTTCGTCGTAATACCAGCCGTCGCCGCCGTAAACCGAGTTTTTGAGCGCGTTTACGTGAATGTTCAACGCGTCGGCAAAGCCCGACCAGTTGAGCTTTGCGCCGTTCCACGCCGCCCACTCGGTTGACGCAATCATCGTCATACCGGAGCGGAACGGGTCGCCGTTAGGCGCGGCTCCGCGCAAAGAATTGTTCACCATCGGCTCGGTTTTCGCCGTGCCGAATATCGCCCACATATTACTTAAATCGGCGTTGTAATATCCGTCGTAGGAGGTATATAAAAGCGTTCCCTTAACTCCGTAAACGCGTATTTCTTGTACGGAAAACGACTTTTTGCCGAGAGCCGACACGGGATACGTAAGACTTCTGAATCTGATGCCGTTTGCGGATATTTTATCAAGCGGCAAAGACAGCGTCGCGCCCGACGGATTCGGGAAATTCATAATACAGGCGTATTCTCCCTCGGAATTAGGCAGAACGTAATAGTAGTGCGGAAGCATATACCAGGTTTCGCCGCCGTCCGTCGTGTATTCAACGCTTATGTTTGACGGGAAAAGCACCGCGTCGGACGGGAATTTTATTTCAAGCAGATCGAGCGTATAATATCCGTCAAACAGATAACCGATATAATCCTCGGAATTTATCGAGCTTGACGGGGCGCTCCGCCACATTGTTTTATTGTCGCCGTCTTTTATATTGTCAAAGCCGTATTCGTCGCCCGCCGAGGTCGAGCCTATGGCGGTGACGCCGGAAATCAAGGGCGCTTTATAATCGTCACCCTTCACTTTAAGCGTCTGCGCCGCCGTCCAGCCGTAGAGCTTACCCAAGCCCGTATTCATACTGCACGCCTTAACGCTGTATTCGCCCGCCTTTTTGTACGTGTGATACGCCTCCTGTATAACGCCGTTTCCCTTGTTCGCGTAAGGTCCATTATAGCTCCACGTTCCGTCGCCCCAGTCGACGATACAGTAGTTATAGCTGTCCGTGACGGTTTCCATGGCGATTTTTGCCGTTAAGCGTACGCCCGTCTCCGCGGACGACGCGGGCGGCAGTATCAGCTCCACGTTCGGACCCTGCTTCTGCTCGTTTTTCGTCATTTCATATTCTATATCTTTCATCTCATTTATCTCCGTTTCACCGCCGGGCGATGTCGTTTCGGCGTCGGTTGTCAGCGGCTCCGCCGTCGTATCCTCGTCAGCAGGTTTACAGCCGGCAATCTGAAGCAGCATTATTATGCAAAGAATGAATATCAGGGCTTTTTTCATATATTTCAACTTTCTTTCATATGAAATCTTAACGTTATGAGCATATAAGGGCTGACACTGTTTCAGCCCTTATTACCGTCAACTACAGTCTGCTGTATTTTTTCAGAAGTGATTTGAGCTCTCTTTCAGCTATTTTCGCTCTGCTTTTGTATGCTGAGGCGAAATTTGTATCTCCTTTGAAAACAAGGTCCTTGAATGCCGCAGAAGGAAGGAGTCCTAAATTGTGAATGTATCCTATATCGTAAACACGCGTTCTTAATATGATATCTATCATCTCGGACGATTCCGCGTCTCTCGATTTCTTTCTTTTCAGCGTAACGTCGTAATATGCCGGCGTAACGTACAGATATGAGTAAATAGCCATTCCTTCAAGTATATACGCAACGTCCTCGGGATCGTCTGTGTTCGACGATATTCCTATCATGCCAGCCGCCGCGTCGACGTGCGTTCTGTATTCCTTCTGAGACTCGTTGTATTTCGGGGGAGGAAGAACGCCGTACGGGTTGTTCATCTCGCTTAGATCGGAGACGTATGACAGGACCTCGGAATAGAAAAGACCCTGATTGTTCATGAACATGTTCGCCGTCTGCATATAGTCGTCGACCGATATCCATGAAATATGCTCCTCGTGCAAAAGCTTATTGCAGTACGTCAGAAGATCGGAGATCTTTTCCTGATAATCGCCCATAACGACCCGAAGCTCACCGCCGACGTTGTCTATCGTCTTTATATCGCTCATATATAAGAAGTTCATCAGGCCGCCGTAGTTAGTCGTCAGAAAACCGTAGGTATCCCTTTCGTCATATACGCCGTCGCCGTTGTCGCGCGCCGCCTGTTTTGCGTATTCGTACATAACGTCGAGCGTCCATTTGCCGTCTCTTACAAGCTGGTACGGTTCCTCGAGGTCTAAGTCAGCCATCATTTTTTTGTTGAACATGATTATCCACGTGCAGTGGTTGTCAACATAGTTGATATCGCCGTTCATGAAGAACACCTTGCCGCCGATCTCGCAGTCGCGCAGCGTACCCGGATCCCACCATTCCTCGTTGAGATTCATGTTGTCCTTGAGATCGAGGAAATTGCAGAGATAGCCGGACTGTGCAAGCGCTGCGGTCGTATAAGCGTTACCGAGAATAACGTCATACGATTTTGCATTCGCTTTGATATCCGTATCCACCGCGGCAAATATATCCGTGCTTTCCGTCGCCGTTACAGTTACGCCGTAATTGTCGTACATAGCGGCGTTTCTGAGAAAGACGGCGTTGTCGATAGGCTCCGAGCTCGCTTCTTCAACGAATATTTCCTTAAGCGAGCCGTTGAATCCCGACATGACGAGAAAATTCATCGTCCTGTTGTAATTGACCTGCGGCAGCTTTGCGAGAAACTCGAAGGCTTTGTCCTCCCTTGACGGTCCCTTGGATTCCTCCGCGTCCGTCGTATCCGTCGTATCCGTAACGGAGTCTGTATCCGTGTCATTCTGTGTATTTTTACTATCGGTCGCAGTATCATCGCCGGGCGTTGTCGCACAGGAAACAAAGGCGCAGGCGATGAACAAAAGCGACAGGATCACGCAAAATATCCTTTTCACTTTTTCCTCACTTTCATTTAAACGATCAAATCGTGATCGGGTCACGCTTTCTTTTTCTTTCTGATGATGATCGCAAATACAGTCGCGACGGCGGCAGCGCCGGCAGCCG
Organism: uncultured Ruminococcus sp.; assembly: GCA_902782785.1. Classification (GTDB taxonomy): domain Bacteria; phylum Bacillota; class Clostridia; order Oscillospirales; family CAG-272; genus UBA1248. The sequence continues at coordinate 4,226 of CACZOH010000297.1, forward strand.
CAATGATCACCCAGAACGGAAATCCGCCTTTTGAGCCGCCGGATACCGTCTTTGTTTCGACGTCCGTCGTATTGCCGGTCGCCGTCTGCGGAGCGGCGTCCGTATCATCCGTTTTTCCGGTCGCCGGTTCCGTCGTGTCTTCCGCGGTCGTTTTTGCTTCGGCTTCCGTCTCCGTCACGGTCACGCCGTCTGTTGTATCGCCGCCGAGCGTGAAATACTCCGTTTCCGTGCTTCTGTCCGTCTCACCCGGCAAGGCGAGGAGAAGAACTATATCGTAGGTGTCCGTTTCCCAGCCGATAACTCCGTCCGTAAACGTGCCCGCGCCGTACTGATTGTTGTTTTCGTCCCAGCCTATGTAACATACCTTTGCGAGCATAAACGCTCTCGCTCTGTTTTCGTCCTTCGGGTTGAACGCGGTAAGCGGTATCGCGTCGTTCAAATCATAGTCAAGGTCGACCTTTCTGTCCTCGGACGCTATAACTCTCCACGGCAGAAGGACCTCCATATCCCAGCCCAAAACCGTGTCGCCGTCTTTGACTACGGTATATTTGCCCTGATAAAGCGGCTCTTCGGCGGGGTCTATCCACGCCACGTCGTCGTTTTTGGATTTCCAGTTGTGCTTTGTGGCGTTGACGTTATTTGAGCTGTCGTCAAGGAAGAAAGAGAAAAACAGACCGTTGTAATCGTCTTTTATAATGTACGCCGGGTCAAGCGCTATCTGAAACTGCGTGTTGAGGCTGTACGTTCCGGCTTTGTTGTACTTAAGGTACGGGTCCGTCGATTTTGCAGCCATAAGAAGTCCGTCGTCGCACCAGGAATAATAAAACTCAACGGGACCGGTAAAACGGCTCGCCGTCCACGAGATCATATTGGACGAATCAAAAATGATCTTGTTCGTCTCTGACCATTCGCCTTTTTCAAGTACGCCGTCGATTTTGATCGAATCCTTGTTTGCGTAGGGCACGATAACGCTGCCGGGTGAAATGTAATCATCGTCGTCCGCCGCGGCGGAAAGCGGTATCATAGATACTATCAGCACTGCGGCTAAAAGCGATAAAAATGCTTTTTTCATAAAACGCTCCTTATCCTTATACAACTAAACCGCCTGTACGGCGGTTCAGTCATATGCAAAGGTTTGATTATTTGACTTTCTTGGCAATTACAACGCCCGCTAAAGCTATGCACGCAACTGCGGCTATCGCTATAACGGCGGCGTCGGCGGTACCGGGGTTCTCGGGTGTATCGGGTGTATCGGGAGTATCGGGAGTGTCGGGAGTATCAGGCGTGTCCGCGGGAACGTCAGTATTCTCGGGGTTTGCCGCGAAGAAATCTCCGGAAACGTCCGCGCCGATAACGATAAGGTTGAACGCATCCGCTCTGGTGTATTCGAATTTCTCCGGATCGGGATTGGTGATCGCCGGAAGAACGACGTACGGTTTCTTCATTGAACCGCCGATATCTTCTTCATAATCAGTGTTGGTAACGATGACTCTGACTACGTACGTTCCGGCTGTCTTTTCGGCAAACGTGAAGTCTACCGCCGGGGTGTTGTCTCCGGTAGAGTGGATCGATACGCTCTCAACAGGTGTCTGCGCAAGAGTATTATCAATGTTGTAGGCAAACTCAAAGAGCTCAATCTTCCAGTCGGCAGCGGGGCCGGTGCCTTCGGGATTGGACGCCCAGTACTGCGGATTGAAATCCAGACCCGTAAAAGAACCCGTGGTCGTGAATTTTATGCAAGCTGGTGCGTTTTCAAAGTTGAGCCATACGCCTACTCCACCGGGTTCTTCAGAAACAGGATGCTCAACAGAACCGGCAGCGTTGGTGCCGACAGCAAACAGAGCAACAGTCATTATAGCGACTATCGCTAACGCTAAAAATTTTTTCATTTTGTTTTTTTCTCCTTTTCTTTTTATTTTTTTGTATATATACAAAATGAATTGTATAATAAATATTATTCCTCTTTTTTGTTTCCGCACCCGTTCGCTCACATGATAAGGAGGTTGGCACGAACGGGTACGGACGTTATCAAGGTGAATCAAACAAATTGTGATATCCGGTGCTTTTGAGATTATGCCCGCCCGTTAAAATTTTAAAAGGAGGACGAGCGGGCATTTTACAAAATGAAAAAAATTCTATCACTCAAAAACACTACATGCAGATCGCACAATAAACTTTGTAACAAACACCGCCGCCATTATATTGAAAAAGACTTACTCCATGTTAGAGTGCGACTCCCGATATTGTTTCGGGGTAACGCTGAAAATACGCTTGAACGAAAGGTAAAAGTTCTTGACGTCGTTGACTCCCACCGCGTGACTTATCTCGTCTATCGGCAGATTGGTTTCCGATAAAAGCTGGCACGCCTTCTCCATTCTGTAATGAACAAGATATAAGTGTACGCTTGTGGCTCTGTATTTTGCAAATATCTTCTGCAGATAAGACGGATACAAGCCGACCGCCGCGGCAACATCGCTGATCTTGATATTTTTGTTGTAATTGTTCTGAATGAACCTGACCGCGGAATCTATGTAATCGTCTGCGGACTTTTTGCTTTTTTTGCCCGTGTTTTTACCGCGTTTGATACGCTCTTTTTCTATAAGACAGTAGTTTATAAGATTCTTTATTAAAAGCAAAAGCACGTAGTCGCTTGAATCGACGTAATTATATTCCGATTTTATTTCGCTTATTATATTCGGGAGAGCGTCGAATGAAAATATTTCCCACGGTTCCGGCAGTCCTCTCTGATTTAAAAGTTCATGCCTGAATATAATGTTTGTTATTTTAAAATCTTTATCCTTACATGTCGGATTTATACTGTGCTCGGAGTTGTCTGCTATTATAAATACGTCGCCTGCCTTTATTTTGCAGACCTTTTCGCCTACGTAATGCAAAGCTTCCCCGCTGTTTACGTAAACTATCTCGATAAAGTTATGACGGTGCTTTAAGACGGATTCATATCCCACGCTTTCAACGATCACTATGTTCCTGTCAACGTCGAACATTTTGATATCAAAAACCACTTCTGCTCTCCTACCTTGTCACTTTAAACTTACGAAAGCAAAAGGAAACAAATATATTTATCATTATCTTTTAGTCCAATAGTATTTTATCACATGATAAAAAAAAAGACAATGGTAAAATGAATCACATTTTACTTTTCGTACAAAAATATTATATCATAAAAAATATAAGATTTCAAGTGCTTAAAACATTTTTTTGCTGCATACATTACGGAATTTTTATCCGTATTTACGTTTTGAGCGGCTTATAATAAGCCGTAAAACGCCTGAGTTGTAAAACTTTGTTTGAGAACAGTTATAAGTATGGTAAAACTATTACAATCACAAAAGATAAAATATTGGTAAAAACACGCACTTCATCCGCTGTAAATTGCAAAAGATAAAATGCTGACATGACTGCTGTATTGAATTCATACGTCTTACCCACTCAAAATTATCGGACGCTTTAAGTTCTTCCGTAACGTTTTCTATCTTCGCATACTGACGAATCAGCAGATCGTAAGTTTCCTGCACATCACGATTCAAATCATTCAGATATGCAAAACAACACGACAACTTTATTTTTCCGTATATATGGCAGTACGCTCTTGAGCCAAATTTGTTTTGGCTCATATGAAATATATCCGAGCCATATTGGGGCTAAACATTTCAGATCAGAATATCTTCGGCGATTATGAAAACGTGATTTTCAAAAAATATTGTAAACGCTAAAAACTTTCAAAAAGGTATTGACAAACATCTGTTTGTGTGATACAATATATCACGTGCCGAACAGATGTTCTTTTTTTGCTCTGACTCAGACAAATCATTCAATTATCCATCTATACGGATCAGCAAGCGTTGGAAGCGCTTAAAATCGCTCGTGTGCGCGTTGACCGATATAGGCAGAAAACTTTCCCAGTATGAAAATATCGTCGCTCATATCGCGTTTTAAGCAGTCAGCGTTGTGTACTGTTTTTTCTTCAGTTGGTAAAAGAGAAAGTAACCGTCAAAAGTAACACCCACTGAATGAACAAGAAAACAAGCACATAGGAAAATGACCGTCATTATTGACACCACGGTGACGACAGGTGACAGCAGTGACGGGTAAATCGATATATATCGAAACAGGCTTTGCCGCCGTCACCATACTGTCTTCTTTTTCAGCAGGTATTTCTTAACCGTAGTATTCTTTATCATCTATGGTGAGAAATACCACAAACCGTATTGACGCATCTGAAACCGTATACGGTAAAAGTAATTCCGTCACCGCAATGAAATGACGCTCCGGTAAATTACGGGAGCGTCAGATATTCCTCTTATTAGCGGCATCCGCAGATGCCGCAAGCCGCCTCGCAGAGCGCATTGCACTTTTGGCTCTGCCGAAAGTGCTTTTGCGTTACTCTTGACAAGAGTAACAGAACTAAAATATTTCGCACGGCTC
>CACZOH010000298.1 GCA_902782785.1 uncultured Ruminococcus sp.
AAAAGCCTCCATTCTTGATAACTATAAAGTCTGACCCGGATAAAACGAACAAATATTATATATAATATTTCAATAGTGTAAAATGCTTCGGCAGATGTTTGAGATTTTCAAACATCTGCCGAATTTTTCTTAATTCATAATTCTTAATTCTTAATTCTTCTTCTGTTCCGCCCTCACCGTCGCTACGTTCTTTCTGTGTTCTTCGAGCGTTCTGCCGTACAGCATTTCGCCGCTTGCGCGTGAGACGAAGTAGTAATAATCAGATTCCACGGGGTTGAGCGCGGTGTATATCGCGCTCCAGCCGGGGTTGCATATCGGACCCGGCATGAGCCCATCGTAAACGTAGGTGTTGTATGGGTTGTCGTATTCAAGATCCTGTGCCGTCAGATCGGATTTGTGTATGCCCATGGCGTAGAGTATCGTCGAGTCGCATTCAAGCTTGGGATACGTTTTATTGTTCTTAAGTCTGTTGTGTATGACGCTTGAAACGTATTCCATATCGGATGTGTAATACGCCTCGTCCTGTATGAGCGAAGCTATTCTCAGATACTGGTCGAGCGTAAAGCCCGATTTATCTATGAAAGCGTAATACTCTTTAGTCAGCTTTGAATCAAACCCGTCAAGCAGCTTGTTTATTATCTGCGTTTCCTCCCAGTCGGAGTAGAAATAATACGTATCGGGGAACAGATAACCCTCAAGTCTGTATCTTCTGTTCGGATCCTTGGGCTCGGCGTCCAGACGCTTTATGAATTCATAATCGTATTCGCCGTTTTCTATGGCGTCGACGAAGCCCTCCTTCGTTCCTATCCCCTCGCTTATGAAAAGATCTATGATTTCATCCACAGTATAGCCCTCGGGTATCATTATCGTGACTATACGCCGTTCACCCTCCTGCGCCTGGAAGGTGTTTATGAGGCTGTCGTAATTCTGTTTTGAAGATACGGTATAAGTGCCGGGAATGAATTCCTCTCCCGATTTGAGCTTGAGTCTCGCGTAAAGACGGAAGACCCACGGGTATCTTATTATACCTTTATCCGACAGCTCGTTTGACACGTCTATTATCGTCGGATACATGCCGAGGCTTATCTCCGCAGACCGCTCCGTTTTCTGCAGTGCGAAAACGTCGTTTCCGACGGACAGGATAAAGAACGACAGAAACGCGGACGCGATAAGGATAAGCGTTATATACACCACCGCGATAGTAACGCTGTAAACGGTGCTGCGGCTCTTGTATTTAAGCTCGCGCCCCGTCTCGTCTGTCTGCTTTTTCTTTTTCGGCACGGCGAGGCTTTCTCTGACGGAAGGCGTTTTTTCCCTCGTGTCGGAGTTTTTCTTTACCGTACCGTTGTTTGCGGTGTTGTTGTTTTGTTTCATAAAGCAATTCCTTTCATAAAAGGCTTGACCGTCATTGCCGTATCTTCATTATCCCGGCGAAGAACGCAAAGCCGAGACAGATTATAAAGCCGGGAGATACGACGGATATGAGAAGCGAGCGGAGCCTTGTCTGCAGGGGCGGGAATTCTTCGTTTTCGCTCTCAGGTATTTTTCCCGCGTCAAATTCAAGTATCTTCTGAGCTCTTGACAAAGAGAAGAACAGAAACAGAAGCATAATGCAGACGAATACGAATACGAACGGTATGAGATTATCCGCCTTTTTCGCCGCCTCGCTCAGCAGCCTGCTCGTGAAAACGTACAGAAGATTATATATGAAATGCACGAGCATCGACGCGAAAACGGATTTTGTCACCTCGTAAACGAGAGCCAGCACCGCTCCGCAGATAAAGTACGTAAAAAACAGAGATAAAGAGAAGTGCATAAGCGAAAACAGGACAGACGACAAAAGCACCGCGCCGAAAATCCCGTGCTTTCTGTATTCTCCGTATATGACGCTCCGGAACGCTATCTCCTCAACGATCGCAGGCAGAAGACAGTATATGACGACCGCGTAAATGATCTGCGGTACGGTTATCTCCGTAACGTCCGCGATATACGTGCCGGAAACGCCGTTTGAGCCGAAGCTCGTCAGCACCGCCGCGCAGAACATAAAGACCGACGCGCAGATTATCAGAAGCACGGACGATAAACCGAAGGGTCTTATACCGAGCTCCTTATACAGTATCGGTCCCCTGATGCGCTTGTAGATCACCGAAGGCAGGATGAAGACGGAGATCTGAAGCACGAATACGACGAAAAACGACGCTGTTGAGTAATCGCTCTGCAGCTTTATATAAGATACTGCGAAGATAAGCACGTATATGACAAGACAGAAAAACGGAGTGATATGATAGTCTTTAATTTTTTTTAACAATGCGGGTTATCCCTCCCTCCGTTATAATCATGTCAGCCGCCGCGTCGTATTTGCCGTGCGGAACGGCGGGTATAATGAAATCCGAATAAACGACAGTCGCCGCCGTACCGTTAAAGTCCGCTAAAAATCTGTCGTAATATCCGCCGCCGTAGCCTATCCTGTATCCGTTTTTGTCGGCTAATACCGCGGGGATGAAGCAAACCGAGCAGGACGGAGACGACGGGTCGAACGAAGGCGCTTCCTCGTCCGGCTCCGGAATGCCGAAGCTGCCGCGCTTAAGCTCGCCGGGGCTTTTTACGTAGCGGAATATCATTTTCCTCTCGCCCCTGACGCAGCGCGGATAAGCGACGCTTTTCCCGTCGGACAGCGCCCTTACCGCAAGCTCGTGAAGATCGGGCTCGTCCGGAAGCGCAGAAAACAGAAGCAGAGTATCGTAATATTTGTAGGAAACGGAGTTTATTATCGCCCCGCACAGCTTTTTGTCGTATTCCAGCTTTTGTTCTGTCGGTATGGCGCGCCTTTTTTGCAGATATGTTTCACGAAGCGCGGCTTTTTGTTTTTTTATATCGGTCATTTCAAATGAACATTATGCTTTTGCCGACGTCAAGGGCGGTTTTTTCGCCTTTCAGCGCCGATATTATAAGAAGTCCGAAATCAACGGCGCAGCCCATACCCTTTGCGGTTATATATCTTCCGTCGCGCACGGCTTTGTCGGGTACCGGTTCCGCGCCTGTAAGGAATTTTTCAAAACCCGGGTAGCACGTCGCTTTTCTGCCCTTCAGAAGACCGAGCCTGCCTAAAACGGACGGCGCGGCACATATCGCGCACAGAAAACCGCCTTCTTTATCCGTTTTTTTGACGAAATCGCATACGGCTTTGTTGTTTGCAAGCGTTTCCGTCCCGACGCCGCCGCCCGGCAGTATGACCGCCTCCGCGGATCTTTCTTCTTTTTGAAATTCGTCAAGCGTCATATCGACGTGAAACGTGATTTTGTGCGGACCCGTCGCGGTATTTCCCGACACGCCGACCGTGGTCACGTCAAGTCCGCCGCGGCGCAGTACGTCAAGCGTTGCAAGCGCCTCGACCTCCTCCACGCCGTCCGCGCAGAACATATATATCATCTTTATTCCTCTCCGTTTCCGTATTTGGCCATAAACTGCTCGCGCGACATTATCAGCTCGCGCGGCTTGCTTCCGTTCGCACCGGAGCAGATGCCCATTTCTTCCATCCTGTCTATTATCTTCGCCGCGCGTCCGTAGCCTATGGACAGCTTGCGGTTGAGCAGGGAAGTGGCGACCTTGCCGGCGTCGAACGATATCTCGATGGCGGAGAGCAGAAGCTCGTCGTCTCCGCCCTCGCCGCCCTGAAGCGAAAGCTTTTTCTTGTTGTCGCCGATGTTTTCGGCTTCCTTGTCGATGTTGGTGATGGCTTCCTCGCTGTAAGAGGTGCCGATGCCCTGATTTTTGATGAAGTTTACGACAGCCTCTACCTCGCTGTCGGAAACGAAAGCGCCCTGCAGTCTCGTCAGTTTAAGCGCGCCGACGGGCTTGTAAAGCATATCGCCGCGGCCTATCAGACGCTCCGCTCCGCTCTCGTCGAGTATCGTGCGCGAGTCTATCTGAGAACCCACGCGGCAGGCGATACGGGACGGAATGTTGTTCTTTATCGTACCGGATATTACGGTAACGTCAGGTCTCTGAGTACCGATTATCAGGTGCATACCGGCGGCTCTCGCCTTTGCGGCGATCCTCGCTATGGAGCTTTCCACGCTGTCCTTCGACGTCGCCATAAGGTCTGCAAGCTCGTCTATTATTATGATAAGTATCGGCAGTTTTTCCATATCGGGATTGTCTTTTGCAAGATCGTTGTATCCGAATACGTTGCGTACGCCGGAGGCTTCTATCAGATCGTATCTGCGCTCCATCTCCTGAACGAGCCAGTTGAGAGCGCCCGCAGCCTTTTTCATATCCGTTATGACGGGAACGAGCAGGTGCGGGATGCCGATATACGGCGCGAATTCGACCTTCTTCGGGTCGATCATTATCAGCTTGACCTCATCGGGCTTCGCTCTGTAAAGTATGCTCACGATAAGGCTGTTTATGCAGACGGATTTACCCATACCGGTAGCGCCGGCGATTATCATATGCGGCATCTTCTGCACGTCAAGATACGTCGGCTCGTTGGATACGTCAACGCCGAGAGCGCAGAACACCTTGCTTTTCGCGGCTCTGAACGTCTCCGTGTCTATGAGCGTCCTTATGTTGACGGTGAACGGCACCTTGTTCGGCACCTCTATGCCGACCGTGTCCTTGCCCTCTATCGAGCTTTCAAATCTCACTCCGCCGGAGGCGAGTACGCGCGCAAGGTCGTCTATGAGACTTCCTATCCTCGATATCCTCACGCCAGGGGCGGGCTTCAGCTCGTATCTTGTTATCGTGGGACCGCGGGAAATGTTTTCAATGGATACGGAGATTCCGAAGTTGGAGAGCGTGTCCACTATCTTTCTCGCGTTCATATTCGCCTCGTCCGCGGAAATCCCGGCGCCCTTGCCCTCGGGCAGGGACAGAAGCTTCAGCGGAGGGAATTTATAAACGGGGACGGGCTTGGGAGGCGTTTTTGCCTCTTTTCCCTCATCCTTTGCGCCGCTGTCCGATTTTTCAAGCTTATCCGTGCTCGATCCGACGGGCGCGGTCACGGTCTGTAAGATCTCGTCCTCGTCAATATCATCTTCGACCTTCGGCGGTTCCTGTTTCTTCTTCCCGGGCTTGTCCACAAGTATGCCGTCCTCCAGAAATATCTCGGCGGGCTTCCTTACGAACTGCTCAACGCCCTCGTCCTCGTCAAGGAGCTCGTCGAGCGCGTCGCGCTTTTTATTCGGCTTTATGTCGTCGATTTCGCTGTCAAAATCGTATGCTTTTTTGTTTTTTCTCGCTCTCTCGACAGCCTCAAACTCAGCGTCTCTTTCCTCTTCCGCCTGACGCTCAAGCTCCGCCGCTTTTTCCGCGGCTCTTTTTTCAGCCGCTCTCTTTTTGTGTTCCTCAATGCGCTCGGACTGTTTTTCCGCGCCTTTTTTGACGTTCTTTTCTATAAATCCGATAAGCGCGGCGGGGGTGATGCCTATCGTAAGGCAGATGAATATTATGAATAAAAGCGCGGAGAGTATCCCCGTGAACACGCCGCCGAGTCCGCCGCGTATCAGCTGTGCGGTCATGCCGCCGACTACGCCGCCTCCGCGGAAGCCGGAGCATTTTTCAAAGAAATCGGAAGCCGAAAGCTTAACGGATTTTTCAAGCGAGAACACGCCGCAGAACATTGATAGGAAAAACAGCGAGAGGGAGCCCCATATAAGTCTGAAAGGCAGTCTGCCGTTTTTGTAAAGCCGCATCAAAAATACCGAAAGCAGTATCAGAAGCGTCGGTATGAGCATCGACGAAACGCCGAACGAGCCGAAAAGACCCGTCCTTATGCCGCGTCCGACGACTCCCGACGCGTCGGGCCATATATAACAGAACAGAAGAAACAGAGCCGTCAGTCCTATCGCGATTTGTATAAGACGTATGACCGTGGCGTTGTCCCTTCCCGCGGGCTTTGACGCTGTTTTGTTGTTTTCCGCAACCTTTACGGGCGTTTTTTTATTTGCGCCGTTTTGTTTTTGTGCCGGTTTTTTCTTTTTTTGTGCCATTATTATCCTTTCATCCGCATTGTCCGCGGCAGACCGCATACGCGCCGAGCGCAAAGCAGTAGAATGAAAAATATTTGAATCTGGTTTTGTCCGATATAAAAGTCAGAAGCTTAATGCATAAAAGTCCCGTGACGAGCGCCGCGCCGCATCCGGCAAGATAAACGGAGATATCGGATAATCCGGGCGAGGAGCGGATAACGTCGGGCGTTCTGAGCGCCACCGCGCCCGTTATCGCCGGGATCGACGTTAAAAACGAGAGCTTTACCGCGTCGTACCGTTTTACGCCGCAAAGTCTTGAAGCCGTGACCGTGGCGCCGGAGCGCGATATGCCCGGTACCGTCGATAGAGCCTGAAACAGACCGGCGGCGAACGCGTGGCGGTAACCGACA
>CACZOH010000299.1 GCA_902782785.1 uncultured Ruminococcus sp.
AAACCTCTTCCGTAGCTGTCTTCCTCTAACAATTTAACATCATCAAAAGAATCCGTACCGCCGACGAACAGCGGACAGGCAAATCTCAAAACGGCATAAGCTTCATAATGTCCTGATGCGTCAAGAGATCCGGTACGATAGCAAGAGCTGAATGAAAATGCGGTCAGTATAATCGTGATAATCAAAACGAGAATTGATATTTTTTTCATACGTCGCCCCCCTAAGAACACTAATGCGTTTCCCTGCTTCTTTTTCAAAAACAGGTGAAAACCTCTAAAAATAATAATACCATATCCTTACCTTAAAAGTCAACGCAAATTTGTGAAATTAAAAATAAAAATGCAATTTGACGGATTTTGTGCCGTAAAAATATAAAAACAACGGCAAATCATACATTGACAAAAGCTTTATTTTGTGATATTATGTAGAAAACCATAAGATCCGGGAATATGATATGAGAGCAAGATACGTTTTTGAACATATAATGCTGCCGTATTTGCTTGACAGGCGCGGCGGAGATTTCGTTTCCGTTCTGATGATACAGAAACAGACGCTTTTATACAGGCTCTGCGTCTCCGCTTACGCGCAGGAGGGCTGCGAATTTGACGGCAAGCCCGACGATTTCGGCTTTGAGGCGGCGCGGCTTGACGATAAGACCGCGTGTATGACGCTGAAAATGCCGGAGCCCGAGATTCCGGGCGACTGTAAATACATATATATCCTGTCCGACGCCGATCCCTTCAGGACCTCGTTTTTCACGGTCGAGCGCGATGATGAAGACGGGCTCATGCTTTGCGGACAGAACGGCGACGTTCACTTTACCTTCGGCAAGTTCGACGACGAAAAAAAGGCGCTCGCGCTGATGCTTGGCGTACACAGAGATAATAAATAAGGAGCAGAAAACAATGTCTATAGTAACGAAGTTCGGCGGGACTTCCCTCGCCGACGCAGATAAATTCAAACAGGTTGCCGATATAATAAGAGCGGATCCCGACAGGCGGTACGTTGTCGTATCAGCGCCGGGCAAGCGCTTCAAGGGTGATTTCAAAATAACGGATATGTTTTATCTCTGCTACGAAAAAGCCGTCGCCGGAGAAAACATAGACGTGCTTTTCAATGAAATATCGGAGCGCTATCACGAGATCATACAGGGACTTAATCTGAACATATCCGTCGACCGCGAGCTTGACCGCATAAGGAACGGAATGTATAATATGACGGGTCGCGATTACGCCGCGTCGCGCGGAGAATATCTGAACGCCATCATTTTATCCGCGTATCTGGGATATGATTTCATAGACGCGCGCGAGGTCGTGTTCTTCAACAACGACGGCACGTTCAACGCGGAATATACGAACGACGTGTTGTCGGCGAGGCTGAAACGCCATGAGAGAGCCGTTTTCCCCGGCTTTTACGGCGCGATGCCGAACGGCACGATAAAAACGTTTTCACGCGGAGGCTCGGATATAACCGGCTCGATCGTTGCGCGCGCGGCGGGAGCTAAGCTGTACGAGAACTGGACGGACGTTTCGGGCTTTCTTATGGCTGATCCGAGGATCGTTGATAACCCGAAGGTCATAAACACCATAACCTACCGCGAGCTGCGCGAGCTTTCGTACATGGGCGCGACGGTCTTGCACGAGGACTCCATTTTCCCCGTACAGATAGCGGGCATACCGATAAACATAAAAAACACCGACAGACCGGAAGACAAAGGCACGATGATAGTCGCCGAAACGCCGGTGTACGACACTAAAAACGTGATAACGGGCATAGCCGGCAGAAAAGGCTTCACCGCGATAAACATATCGAAAGACCTGATGAACGTCGAGGTCGGCTTCGGCAGAAAGGTCTTAGGCGTTCTTGAAAAAAAGAACATCTCCTTTGAACATCTGCCGTCCGGTATAGATACGATGAGCGTCATCGTCAAAAGCTCGGAGCTGTCCGGGAGGCTCGATTATATCCTTAACGGCATACAGCAGGAGGCTTGCCCCGATACGATAAGCGTTGAGGAAAACATAGCGCTGATAGCAGTCGTCGGCCGCGCGATGGTAAAATCAAAAGGTACC
>CACZOH010000300.1 GCA_902782785.1 uncultured Ruminococcus sp.
AAACGCAATCTTGAAGAAATAAACAAAATCCTTGAAGAAAACAGCAAAACAAAGCTTTAAATCACCGCTTTTTGTCAAAATATCCGGCATAAACTAAAAACTTACGGTAATTGTTCCATAAGTTTTTAGTTTATACTTGACATTTTACTGAAACGATGATATAATAACTTTGAACTTGGGTGAAAATACCCGTAAGTTCTAAGTTAGGAGGCTGTATTATGGAAAAGCGTCAGATAAAAAGAGACTACTATTTGCAGAAAATCATTGACAGAAAAGAAAACGGGTTGATTAAGGTCATAACCGGTATAAGAAGATGCGGCAAAAGTTATTTGCTGTTTGAGCTGTTTGCAAACTATCTGCTTGAAAGCGGCGTTTTACCGGATCACATAATATCAGTCGCGCTTGATGACGATACGTTTTCAGATTTGTGCGACCCGGATAAGCTGTCGGCTTATATCCGTTCAAGAATAGCAGATCAAGACACGTATTACATTATGATAGACGAGGTGCAGCTTGCTATTTCCAAGAAAGAAATGGAATCGCCGGATACCATAAGACTTTACAACGTATTGAACGGATTGCTGCGGCTCAAAAACGCAGATATATACGTGACCGGAAGCAATTCAAAAATGCTGTCTGTTGACGTTATGACTGTTTTTCGCGGGCGAGGAGACGAGATAAAAATCTATCCTCTTTCATTTAAAGAGTATTACGGATTTGTCGGCGGTGATAAAACAGACGCATATGAAGAGTATGCGACGTACGGCGGTATGCCGTTGTCCCTGTTTCAGAGAACGGATAACGATAAAATGAATTATCTTAACCGTCTGTTTGGCGAAGTTTATTTCAAAGATATTTCCGAAAGATACAACGTCAGATTTCCGCATATTTTAGAAGAGCTGACTGACACTCTGTGCTCATCCGTCGGCTCGCTTACGAATGTATCAAAGCTCAAAAACACTTTAAAAACCGTAAAGAAAACGGATATATCTGACGTCACACTGTCAAAATACCTTTCATATCTTACAGAAGCGTTTTTGTTCAGCAAAGCAAAAAGATATGACGTAAAGGGAAAAAAGCATTTTGAATATCCGTCAAAGTTTTACTGTACGGATATCGGGCTTCGCAACGCCCGTCTCAATTTCCGTCAGCAGGAAGAAACTCACATAATGGAAAATATTATTTATAACGAATTGCTTTGCCGCGGGTATATGGTCGATGTCGGCGTAGTTGAGACGGTTGAGACAAAAGACGATATAAAAAAGAGAAAACAATACGAAATAGATTTTGTCGTTAATTTCGGATCAAAAAAATACTATATCCAGTCTGCGCTGAAAACGGATGATCCGGATAAGCTGTCGTCGGAAGCAAGACCGCTTAAGATCACGGGAGATTTTTTCAAAAAGATCATCGTTACAAAAACGTCGGCTAAGCCGTGGACTGATGAATACGGTATTCTGCATTTCGGGTTATACGATTTTCTCTTGAATGAGAATTCGTTAGAGCTTTAGTCTTAAAAACAGGCGTTATTTTTGTCAGCGCCGTGTTCCGTATTTAATTTTTCTATTTATTTTTCCTATATCTCTTGACAAAAGCGGTTTACTGTTATAAAATTGTACCTGATAAAACCGCATTGTTATGCGTTAAAAGTAAAGGAGATAAAAATATGCCTAAATTTAAATGCACCATCTGCGGCGAGGTGTTTGAGGCGCCGTCGCTTGCCGAGGCGATCTGCCCGCTCTGCGGAGCGATGGGGGACGCGCTCGAGCCCGTTTCAGAGGAAGAGAAGAAAGAAGAAAAGAAAAATCCGTATTCCGGCACCAAAACGGAACAGAATTTACTTGCGGCGTTCGCCGGCGAATCCCAGGCGAGAAACAAATACACTTATTTTGCGTCAAAAGCGAAAAAAGAAGGCTACGAGCAGATAGCCGCGCTGTTTCTTAAGACCGCCGACAACGAGAAGGAGCACGCAAAGCTCTGGTTCAAGGAGCTGAACGGAATAGGCGATACGGCAGAAAACCTTGAAGCCGCCGCCGACGGAGAGAATTACGAATGGACGGATATGTATGAGGATTTCGCAAAAACGGCGGAAGCCGAAGGCTTTGTTGAGCTCGCCGCGAAATTCAGAGGCGTCGCCGCGATCGAAAAGCATCACGAGGAGCGCTACCGCGCGCTGCTGAAGAACGTGGAGACGAAAAAGGTGTTTGAAAAATCCGAGGTCAAGATATGGGAATGCCGCAACTGCGGTCATATCGTAGTCGGAACGAAAGCGCCCGAGGTCTGCCCCGTATGCGCGCATCCGCAAAGCTATTTTGAGGTAAACGCGGAGAATTATTGATCTTGTCCGAAAACAAGCCGGCGGCGGAATACCGCCGGCTTTTATATTCGGCTTTGTCTTTCTGAAACGGCGTTTAATTCAAATCGCCGTTGTTTTCGCCGCGACCGAAAAGAAAAAAAGCGGTCTTGACAAAATAAAAATAATAGTGTATAATCATAAGGCTGTGTCAGACGGCCGCGCGGTATGGCGCCGAAAGGTATTACCGTGAGGAAAGTCCGGGCATCACAGGGCAGGATAACGGATAACGTCCGCCGAGGGTGA
>CACZOH010000301.1 GCA_902782785.1 uncultured Ruminococcus sp.
GTCATTATAGGCACGGGCTTCGCCCAGCCTATACCGACAAATATCATCGCCAAAGCTCCGAACGGGTCAAGGTGCTTGAAAGGATTCAGCGTCATTCTTCCCAGATTCTTCGCCGTGTCGTCTCCCATTTTGTGAGCGGCGTACGCATGCGACGCCTCGTGAAAGGAGAGAGAGAACAGGACAACGGGTATGCTCAGTAAAATGCTTACAAGATACTGCGGATTTGAAAAATTGCCTAAATTGAATATCATATCATCACCGTTTAAAATTCGTTATGCGTTAAGTCTTCAAAGCTCTCGCGTTTTACCGTTAATTTATCAATTCCGCCCGAAACCGTAACGATGGGCGCTTTCGGGATTCTGTTGTAGTTTGACGCCATGGAATAGTTGTAAGCGCCCGTTACAAGCACGGCTAATTTATCCCCGCGCTCCGCGCGCTGCAAGGGCATTTTTTCGCCTATCAGGTCGCCCGATTCACAGCAGCGTCCGGCTATAGTGTACTCGTCAACGCACGGCTCGGACGCCTTGTTCGCTATTACCGCCGTGTAGCGCGACGCGTACAGCGCGTATCTCGGGTTGTCCGGCATACCGCCGTCAACCGAAACGTATGTGCGGAAGCCGGGTATTGTTTTAATCGAGCCGACCGTATAGACGGTAACGCCCGCCGCGCCGACGATGCTTCTGCCCGGCTCCATGAAGACGACCGGGAATTTCATTCCGTTTTTTTCGCATACGCCGCGTATCGTATCGCTTATTTCTTTTATGAAAGCGTCCGTATCCGGCTCGTTCTGCCCGTCGTAATATCTTACGCCGAAGCCGCCGCCGAGATTTATTATTTCCGCTTCATAGCCGTATTTCTTTTTTATCAGCGCGGAAAACTGCGTCATTATCCCCGCCGCGCGGCAGAACGGCTCGGACTCGAAGATCTGAGAACCGATGTGGCAGTGATATCCGCAAAGCTTTATGCCGTCAAGCGAAAGCGCCGTCTTCGTTATTTCCTCCGCCGCGCCGGTGTCGATCGACGAGCCGAATTTGCTGTCTATCCTGCCGGTGTTCACCGCGGCGAACGTGTGCGGGTCTATGCCCGGGGTAAGGCGGAGAAGGATCTTCTGCACTTTGCCGAGGCGTTTTGCCGTATCGTTTACGGCGTAAAGCTCCTCCTTGCAGTCGACGACGAAATAACCGACGCCGGACCTTATTCCGTATTCTATATCGTCGTCCGTTTTATTATTGCCGTGAAAACACGTGTTGTCTGTCGGAAAGCCCGCTTTTATCGCCGTATATAATTCTCCCGGGGAAACTATGTCCGTACCGAGTCCCTCATCCGCTATTATCCTGTATATTCCGACGTAAGATAACGCCTTGCTTGCAAAAAACGGTCTTGAGCCGGACGGAAAATACTTTTCAAACGCGGCTTTGTATTCGCGGCATTTCGCGCGCACGAGATCCTCGTCTAAAATATATAACGGCGTGCCGTACTTGTCTGCAAGCGATACCGTGTCCGCTCCGCAGACGGTAAGATGACCTTTTTCGTTTATCCCGTAGTTATCGTGTATCATTGTTTTATCCTTTACCTTACAAAATCACAAATCTGCTCAAATATCAACTTTGACGTTTCTGCTACAAAATCGTCAGCCTGCTTCTGCGTCAGATATTTATATTCTCTGTAAAGGTCGCCGTGTCCGTCGCCGCGGTAAAAGCCGCATATATATTGCCGTCTGTTGTCAAACGCGTCAGAACTGAAAATATCCATAAATTCATTTTCAAAGCCGACGGCGTTTTCATATAGTGCAAACGCTCTGAAATCGGGGTGCTGTCTCAGATACAGAAAGTCAAGGTCGTACCAGTCGCCTTTTGCTTTCCATATAAGGCTGTTATTATCGTTTTCGTATTCTTCGGGATAATCCTTTTTCAGCGCGCCTGCTATATCGGTTATCCAGCGCATATCTGTCAGAAGATGCACGTAATAGCCGAGGAAAAAGGAGAATTCCCTTTTATTATACGTTTTTATCAAGTCGGGACTGAAATATCTTTCGCAGAATACGTCAATATCAACGTATATCCCGTCCTCGTTCTTTTTGTAAAAATGTGAAACGGTTTTCGGCGGGTGAAATTCCGTCCA
>CACZOH010000302.1 GCA_902782785.1 uncultured Ruminococcus sp.
CCCAACGTCCCGTTATCCCGTGCGCCGTAAGGCTTGAACAGGGGATAAAGGGGAGGTCTGCATCCCGACACGGGAAGCCCGGACTCCGTTTTTCTCTCGTGGGTCTTAACGCCCGTACCATCACTAACCAAGCAGGAAGACGTATTTTCCGCTTTTATTCGTCCGTTGTTTCGTCGTAGTCTATCTCCGAATTGAGATAGTCGTCTATCTCGTCGGCAACGGCGTCGAACTCATCGTCGTCGTCGACCGTCACGAGCATGGTCTCGCCCTCGTCCTCCTCGGCGCGGAGTATAACGTAACCGTCCTCCTCGTCTTCCTCGGGCTTTTCAGGCAATAAAGCGTAATACTGACTGCCGTTATATTCAATGACGCAGAGGACAATGAACTTTTCCTCCTTGCCGTCTTCATCCGTCAGAGTTATTATTTCATCCTCGTCAAAAAGCTCTTCCGCCATATCCGTATCATCCTTTCAATTTGTTTTACGTCTCTATTTTATCCTATTTTTATAAAAATGTCAAGTACACCCGAAAAAAAACTTTATTGTCTTGACTTTTTTTTCGTTTTAGTTTATAATATACGGGACACAACGAAAATATGTGAGGCGGGATATGAAATTCAGGGAAAGACTTGCAAGATTTTTTTACGGCAGATACGGCTCCGACGGTCTCAATACCTTTATCATTATTATATGCGCCGTTTTGCTTTTTATCGCAATGTTTTTGCCGCTTTTGCCGTCTTATATACTGCGCGGCGGAGCCGCCCTCCTCATGGCTTTGTCGGTCTTTCGCATGCTTTCGAGAAAGATCGAAAAAAGGCGTAAGGAAAACGCGGTGTTCACTAAAATATTATATGCGGTAAAGTCGTTTTTCATAAGACAGTTCAACAGGATAAGATATATAAAAAAGTACAGATACAGAAAATGCCCGGGCTGTAAGAACCATCTGCGTTTTCCGTATCAAAAGGGAGAGCATAACGTAAAATGTCCCCGCTGCGGACAGAGCTTTACCGTAAAGCTGTAAAGGAGAGAAAAAATGGCAAAAATTCTGATAGCGGACGACGACAGATCCATAGCCGAGCTTATTTCCGACGCCCTGACAGACGAGGGCTATGAGACGGAGATAGTGACGGACGGAGAGCAGGCTCTGCGCAAGATAACGGGATCAGCCGAGTATTCGCTCATACTGCTGGACGTTATGATGCCGCGCATAGACGGGCTCGAGGTATGCAGACGCATACGCGACGAGGTTTCCTGCCCGATAATCTTCGTCTCCGCGAAAAACAGGACGATAGACACGCTTCTCGGTCTCGGCATGGGCGCGGACGACTATATAGCTAAACCGTTCGTCCTTGACGAGCTTGTGGCGCGCGTAAAAGCGCACCTCCGCCGCGAGCAGAGAAGTCTGCCCGTAAATGAATCCAACGTCATAAAATGCGGCGGTATAGAGATACACAGAGACACGTACACGGCGTATAAGAACGGAGAGAAGATACCCGTTTCCGCAAGGGAGTTCCAGCTTTTGCAGTACATGATGGAAAACGAGGGCAAGGTCCTGTCGCGCGACCGCATTTTCGAGGACGTTTGGGGCACGGAATACGGCGATCCCGGCACCGTTGCGGTCAACATCAAAAACCTCCGCGACAAGATAGACGTGGAGGGAAAATATATAAAGACCGTATGGGGCATAGGCTACAAATTCACGACGGTCGACTGATATGAAATTAGGAACCAAACTGACTATCATCTTCATCGCCGCGTTCGTCATAAACGCCGCCGTGACCATAATCTTTACGATGCCGGACGCCAATCCCGCCGTATCGCTCGTCGTCATACTCGTTACTCACGCCGTTACGTTCACCGCCGCGATACTCGCCGTGCGGCTCATTATAACGAAGCCGCTTTACAGGCTGATAGACAATATCAAAAGCTACCGCTCGGGATATAAATTCAAGCGCGTTGACCGCGACGACGAGATAGGCGAGCTGTACAACAGCTTTGCAAGCCTTACGGCGCAGCTCGACGATGAAAAATCGGCGCAGAACAGGATAATCGCGTCAATATCTCACGATATAAAAACGCCGCTTACCTCCGTTATGGGCTATACGGAATTTCTGAAAAATCCCAACCTGTCCGAGGCGCGGCGCGAAAAATATATAAACACCATTTATTCAAAGGCGTGCGATATACAGGATACGGTGCTCGGCTTCGACGATTATCTCAGTCATAACCTCGACCTTAATCTGAAACGTGAGTTCACCACGGTTTCCGAGCTTCTGAACGGCGCCGCGGACGGCATAAGGACGGACGCGGTAAACAGCGGCGTCACGGTGAGATGCGACACGGGCGACTGCAAAGACGCGCAGATCTTCGTCGACAGATCGCGTCTGCGCCGCGTGTTCATGAACGCGGTCAGCAACTCCCTGCGCCACGCCGGGCGCGACGATCTGACGATAGACCTGACGGCGAAGCGCGACGGAGACAAAGCCGTCATAAAAATAACCGACAATGGTCAGGGCGTTTCAAAGGATCAGCTCGAAAAGATATTCGAGCCGTTATACACCACCGAAACGAGCCGTTCCGTCGCCGGCCTCGGTCTTTCCATCTGCCGCGAGATAGTCGGATCTCACGGCGGGACCATCTGGGCGGAGAGCGAAGTGGGAAAGTATTTTTCCGTCTGCTTCACGCTCGGAATCGTCACCCAAAAGAAAACACCGGATTGATCTGCAAGCCCTTTTCCGCCGCGCGTATGCATTCTTCGAGCATATCGAAATCGCATACGAGGGAATGGGGCTTTTTTTCTTTGTCGTCCATATACATCGGCACAAAATAAAAATTCTTTCTGTTGAGCAGCGCGCCGATGTTTGAAAGATTCGCACCGAGCGCGTCGTTCGAGCAGAGTCCTATAAGCACCGGTCTGTCCGCGCGCAGCGTCGCTTTTGCGGCGAGCGTGACGGAGGTGTCGGAGACGCCCGAGGCTATCTTCGATAAAGTATTTCCCGTACACGGGCAGATAACGAGCATATCGAGCGGTTCGAACGGTCCGAGCGGCTCCGCGCCCTCCACCGTGGTCACGGGCTCTCTTCCGCATATCCCGGTAACGGCTTCGACAAGCTCCGTATGCGTCCCGAAGCGCGTGTCCGTATGCGCGGCTCTCTCGGAGAGCACCGGGACGGTCTCGTATTTTACGGACAGCCTTTCAAGCGCCGCAAGCGCTTTTTTATGCGTGCAGAAGGAGCCGCAGATACAGTAGCCTATCTTCATATCACGCCGCGCCTTTCCATGATGGACGTCACCGTGTCCGCTATATCCCTGCCGGCAGTCTGCGGCGCGGTCTTTCCGGGAAGCGAAAGCGCCCGGACCGTCTTTATGCCGAGGCTTTTTGCCGCGTCCGCGTCAACGCCGCCGGGGAGCGAGGCGAGATCCATGACGAGCGAGCTTTCATCCGCGAAAGACAATACGTTCTTGTCGAATATCAGCTCCGGCACCGTGTTTATTATAAGCGTCTTGCCGCCTACAGCGCGGCACAGATCCTTCATTTTTGCGGTACCGCAGCCCGCGGCGCGCGCCCACGCAAGCGCGTCACCGCGTCTTGCGCAAACGGTGACGCTGCACCCGACGGCAGAGAAAAGCGACGACACGGCTTTGCCGACCCTGCCGTAGCCCGTGACGAGGACCGAAGCGCCGCGCAGCGTCACCGGGAGCTCGCGCAGGGCGAGCTCAAGCGCGCCTTCCGCCGTAGTCACCGCGTTCTTCACCGCAAGCTCCTCATCCTTCATATAGTCCGTGACCGACAGCGAAAGCTCGTCGGCTCTGTCGAGAAACGCGGCGGAGCAGACGCCCGCCATGACAAGCTGTGTCGGCGTTATCAGCGTCATAACGTCCGACAGTCTTATCTCGCGGTTTGAAAACGGGGCGTTCAGACGGCAGCCGTCCGACGAGAACGGAACGGGCAGAACGACGACCGCCGCGCCTTTAAGAGCGTCCTGTACGGTCCTGCATCTCACCGCGCCCGTGTATTCCGCCGCCGCGCTGTCAAAGCCGCAGAAGCTGACCTCAAAGCCAAGCTCCGAAAGCGACGACGCGCAGTATATCATCCTCATGTCGCCGCCTATGACGGCGATCTTTATATCGTTGTATTTATCCATAATAAAACCCTGAAAGCAAAAGTAAAAATTCCGTACGTCCTTTCTTTATCATTATATGACGCGCCGCCAAAGATGGCAAAAACGTTTAGTTAATATATTAGTCCATAAAAATTCAATAAAAATTGATAGTGAGTTGAGATTCAGTCACGAATATTATAGTAAAATAAATCAGTAATATAAAGGAGAACGATATGGCAGAGAAAAAGGACAGCAGTAAAAGAATATTCACGATACCGAACGTTATTTCAATGTTCCGTCTTTTGCTCATACCGTTTTTTATCTGGGCGTACGTCGGACTGAAAAACAACCTTCTCACGGTCATACTGCTTACCGTATCCGGCGTGAGCGACGTGCTCGACGGGTTCATAGCGCGTAAATTCAATATGGTGTCCGATCTGGGCAAGGCGCTCGACCCGGTGGCGGACAAGCTGACGCAGCTTGCAATGATCTTCTGCCTTATTTTCCGTTATTGGTATATGATCATACCGTTCGCTCTGCTTGCGGTCAAGGAAATTGTCGCCGCGACGACCGGGCTGGCTGTCATAAAAGCGACCGACCGCGTGAGAAGCGCGGAATGGCACGGCAAGGCGGCGACGGTCTGCATCTATCTGATGATGATAATGCATATAGTCTGGCCCATATTCTTTAAAGTTGAGATACCGGCCGCCGTGTCCGTCGTATCCGTCATCGTCACCACCGCGGTCATACTGCTCTCGTTCATCATTTACACGACGGAAAACATAATCATTTTAAGACGCGCAAAGAAGAATAACGCGGACAAACCGCTTCAATAAGAAAGGAACACAGACAATGTCAAAGGTTTACATTTTTTACAATCCTCTGTCCGGTCACGGAAAGGATCCTCTCGACCGGGAAAAGATGAAGAGCTTTTTCGGGGATGAGGAATGCGTCTTCTGCGATATGACCGCGCCCGAAACGTACGGCAAAACGGTATCCGAAATAGCGGAGGACGACAAGCTCGTGATCTGCGGCGGCGACGGAACGCTCAACCGCTTTCTCAATATATCGGAGGACGTTCCCGTAAAATGCAGGATCCTGTTCTATCCGCGCGGAAGCGGAAACGACTTTGCGCGTGATTTGGGAAAAGAGCCGGACAAGGAGCCTTTTGATATTACGGAATACGTGCAGCATCTGCCCACGGTGACCGTCAAGGGCAAAACGTGCAAATTCATAAACGGCATAGGCTACGGCATAGACGGCTACTGCTGCGAGGAGGGCGACAAGCAGAGAGCGTCGTCCGATAAGCCCGTAAACTATACGAGCATTGCGATAAACGGACTTCTTTTCCACTACAAGCCCACGACTGCGACCGTGACCGTGGACGGCGAAAAGCACGTGTTTGAAAAAGCGTGGCTCGCGCCTACGATGAACGGAAGATACTACGGAGGCGGTATGAACGCCGCGCCCGATCAGGACAGACTGAAAAACGATACGCTGACCGTGATGCTTTTCCACGGAGCGGGAAGAATAAGAACGCTCGCCGCGTTCCCGTCGATCTTCAAGGGCGAACACGTAAAGCATACGAAAATGGTGACGATACTGAAGGGCAGGGATATAAAGGTCGAATTCGATTCTCCGAGAGCCCTGCAGATAGACGGAGAAACGGTGCTTGACGTAAAGGAATACACGGCGAAGGCGCCGACGAAATAAGAGGCTGATTTTCACATAAACAAAGGCTGCCGCGCTGCGGCAGCCTGTTTAAAATCCGAATTTACATTTTGTTTACATTATTATCGTTACAAATCACGGCCTTGAAGCGTTTTATTATCGGAACGGTGTGAAAGGAGGGGCGGAATGATAACATCCATGGCGGATACGCTTGAAAAAGACGACAAGCAGCGTTTGGAATACGTATACGAAAAATACGGCAGACGCATGTTTGCGGCGGCGAAGCGCATAACGGAAAACGACAGCGACGCGGAAGACGCCCTGCACAACGCGTTCGTACGCGTATCGAAAAGGATAGGCGGGCTGAATCTGAACGACGGGGAAGCGCTCTGCGGTTACCTTTTCACCGTCGTCAAAAACGAAGCGGCGAATATCTTAAGAAAAAGGAAAAACGTCCTGCCCCTGGACGACGTAAAGGACGCGTCGGACGGCGGCGACGTCGTGTTTGAGACCGAGCGCCGGGAGATATACGAATACGCGGTTAAGATAATTGCGCAGATGGACGAAACGTACCGCGCGCCGCTTTATCTGAACGCGGTAATGGGATATTCCGCGGCGGAAACGGCTAAGGAGCTCGGCAGAAAAACGGCGACCGTAAGGGTACAGATAAGCCGCGCCAAAAAAATGCTTGCCGATAAACTGAAGGAGGCGGGATATGAGTTATAAATTTACGCTTAAGGACGTGATGCTTGAGGCGGGCGCGAGAGAATACGGAAGCACTCCGCCGGATAAGAGCTGGGAGCCGTCCGAAAAACATAAGACGGAAATGGAAAAGCTGTATAAAAAACAGACGCCTTTTTATAAACGAATCGACCTGTCGCCCGCGGCAAAGGTCTTATACGCCGTCGCGGCGGTCGCCGTTATCGCCGTGACCGTCCTTGCGGTAAAGCCGCTGCGCGAGCCGGTCTTATCCATGTTCGGCGCAAACAGGCTTCAGGGAGAGGTGAATACGCCGGATACAACGGACACGGGATCCGCCCTAGTCAAACAGCACACGTCGGAGACGACCGTAAAAGAGACGGAAACGGAGCCGAAAGAGACAGTGACCGAAGCGGATACCGCGGAGGAGGACGAGAAATCATACAAAAACGATATAGAAAAATACCTTCTTCTCCATTTTTCCGATCCCGAAACCGTTACGAGAACGAAAAGGATGAAGATCTTCAAAGAGCTTGAGTTTGACGGTCTGCTTGATGAATACGTCGTCTATGCGGCAAGAAGACTGAAAAATGAGAAAGAAACGGAACTGCTCAAAAACTGCGCGGGAATGCTCATATATTCCGTAGCCGAAAACGACGGCGGAGCATATTTGTACGATCCCCGCAGCTTTGAGAGTGCGAAAAACGACACGGAGCAGGAGCCGGGGGACACGTATTATATAAAATGGTACGCAAATTACATTGAGGAATTGAAAAAGACCGCGTCAAAACTCTCAAAAAGCACGGCGATGGAGCTTAATTATCTGTTTTACAAGCTTATGAACATCGCCGGATTCCACGACTGGCAATCTCAGAACACCCCGTCCGAGGCCGTCGCGGAATCTCTCCGATCGCTGTTCTCGGTATATAACGCCGTTTACGGCGGAATACCGATGGGCGGCACGTCGACGGAGCCCGTCAAGGAGCCGTACGAGCCCGAGCTTGCCGAAAAAATAAAGAGCTTCTGGGGCGATGAAAAACGCGAATTCGTAAAAAGCTCGCTTCCGCTCACGAAATATAAAGATAAGCTGAAGGAAAGCATACAGACGTATACGGATCTGTACGTTGACGATACGAAGTATTTCATAACCGTGGGGGAAGACGTGTATCTGACCGCCGCCAAGGAAACGGATGCGGACGCTGACATATACTATTTTGTGCAGATAACAAAGATAAACGAGCCCGATCCGACGCGGACTTATATATACGGCGACGCAAAGGTCGTTCATAACGGAGTCGAGGAGAGCTTTTCCTACTGGTTCAACGACGCGTACCACGTGGATTACTCATACTGTAATAAAGGCGACTTTTCGCTGTCCGAGAAAATAATAATATACAGAGGCGAAAAGTCGATAGAATATGCGATAGATAAGATAGTCCCGACAAGCGACATGCCGAGTATCGCATATACCTGCTGCAGCAGTCTTAAGGAGCTGACGGTAGGATACGTCGCGTCGCATTATTTTACCGAAACGGACGAAAATGTAAAAGCCGCCCTGTCGGCGCTTTTACAGCAATGCGCGAGCCGTGACAAATATACGTATAACGACCTGCTCGGAAAAGAAAAAGCCGACGAATTCAGCCGTGGAACGAGCGTTGAGATGAAATCAAAGTGGACGGAAAAATTCACGGAGGCGGTAAAGGACGAGGTCAAAAACAGATACAGAGAGGAAATAAGGGACTTTTATCCGACGATATATATGTTCTTGTCCGACATAGACTTTGACGGCTACAAGGCGGGCGAGCCCGATATCGCTCTGAGATCACGCAAGGCGATAAACGACGCGATGACGCTTGCAAACGCGGTTTTGTGCGGTCTGGGAAGATATGATGAGACGTCGGTCCGGTACGGCGACAAGGAGCTCGGAATCCTCGCGTTTCCGGAAGCGGTCGCAAAAATAGTTGAAAACAACGGCATAGAATACTGGGAAGGCATAAGCACGCAGGCGCAGGGCTTCAAAACCGCGGAAGAGTGGAAACGGTACTATAAAAAGATACTTCCCGCCGACGTGGTCGAAGGCGCGATAAAAAACACGGGACGCTTCATTATAGCCGACGGGATCGTGTATACGTCGAATTACGGCGGCGAAAACTTTTACGAAATTGATATTTTAAACGTCAAAAAGACAGGCGAGAAAAACGGGCGCGTCATTCTTGCGACGGACGTCTTCATACCGTCCGGCATGAGCAGCTACAGGCAGGAGGTGACGTTTGAGGTCGTAGAGGAGAACGGCGGGATCCGCATCGTCGGCGGCACGTTCATAGATATATTCTTAGTTGACGGTATAACGAAAGGCAAGGCGGCTCTGACTGTCTATGAGCTTTTGAGGGCTCAGGAGATCCTGTATGACGGAAATATGAATTTCAGCGACTTTAAGGGATACAGAGATATGACGTCCCTGATACACGATCAAAAAGAATTTGAAGAGTTCTATGAAACCTACGATACGCCCGTGCCCGAGGTGCCGGAATATATGTTCCCGCTGTATCTGTACGTCGGCTGGTCTGATACGTCCTCGTGGAAATGGACGATCGAAATGATACTGCCCGAGGGATATTTCGACATAATGATAACGAACAATAAAAACGTCGTTCCCATGAGATACGCCTATCCCATGATCACGGCGAATACGGATACGAAAACCACGCCGGCGATCGGCTCCGCCGATAAGCTTACCGTGACGGATATATACGATAATATTACGGTGACGTCCGTGTCGGATGAAAAAATCACCGTTTCCCTCGATTTCATAAGAGAGGAAAACGGTGTGCGTAATAACGTGACGTATACTTTCGATATGGAAGACATATCCCGGTCACAGCTGTATCTTATGGTCACCGGAGGAACGTTTGTCAAAGAGGTGCTCCGCTGAACGGCGTGAGAAAAAAGCAATAACAAAGGCTGCCGCAGCTGCGGCAGCCTTATCTTATCTTTCCGGTAAATAATTCATCGGGTTCATGCGTTCTCCGTCGACCCTGACTTCAAAATGCAGATGATATCCCGTGGCGTAGCCGGTCATTCCGACCTCTCCTATGCGCTGTCCCTGATATACGCGCTCACCGACAGATACGAAAGGTTCGCTCCTCATATGCGCGTAAAGCGTTTCCTGCCCGTTGTCGTGTTTTATCATAACGTAATATCCGTACGACGAGCTCCATTCCGCTTTGACGATAACGCCTCCGTCAGCCGCGTATATCGGCGTTCCTCCGGGCGCCGCGAGGTCTATCGCTCTGTGATAACTGTAAACGCCGAAGACCGTGCGTCCGCCGAACGTGTCCGTGATAGTGAAAGCGTCCTTGAGCGGCCATATGTATTTGTCCTTTGACGCGGTAACGGGCTTTGTTTTCGTTCCCTCGTCTATTATTTTCGGTATGGGCTGAAGCGTTATTTCCTCGGATGCCTTTTCGCGCGATTCAGGCACGCCGTCCCTGTACGTTATTTTATATATAACCTCTTTTTTGCCGTCCGCGCCGTCCTGCGATTTCTCGTACGTGCCGACGTATAAGCCGTCGTTCTTTCTGTATTCCGTCCTGTAAGGCACGGTTTCCGTCACCTTGATGCTCACGGTCATTACTCCGTCGCCGTCCGTGTGGGATGAGACTATTTCTCCGCCGTCGGCGCCGAGAAACATTTTCTCGTCCTCGGACGCGTCTATATCGACCGAAATGACTGACGAGCTTCCCGCCGCCACGGTCCTGTAAATGCTGTCCGTGCGGAGCAGGAGCATATTCGTTATCTCAGACCGGGAACGCAGAGACGATTCGGGATAGTAAAGCGACCTTACCTCAAGCGTGCCGGTGAGCTCCACCTCAAGATCGTCGTCGCCCTGCGCGGCGGCACGTACCGCCGATACCGCGTCGGCAACGGACAACGGGTCCGTGTTCGCGGCGACGAATTCGTCGTTTGCGTAAAGCCCGTACGCGGATACGTGATCCCTGAGCATAGCCGCGTATAAAGCCCTGTATATCTCTCCGTCGCTTAAGATCCGGGACGCCGCCCTGCCCTCGGCAAAGCCGTACGTCACGCTGATCCCCGTAAACGTCTCTCCGTACGCGACCTTTGAAACGTCGCTGATAACGCGCTCACGCACCGAGTCGACCGTCCGTGCGTCCTCAACGACGCCGACCGCCGCTCCGTTTACGTAAAGCATGAGATTGACGCGCACGGTACAGACGGACGCGATAAGCGCCGCAGAAAGCGCCGCAAAAAGAACGCAGACAATGCATAATATTAACTTTTTCTTATCTTTAAACCGGGTCATAAAACTGTTTTCGGGACAAGGGAGCCTTTCGCTCTGCCGCGGTCCCGCAGGCCTCTCTTTTTTATTGATTCAGAAAAAAGTATATACACAAAAAAGTGCATTTTAATTATACAGGATGAATAAATGACTTTGCAACGCAGAAATTGTAAACAACATCAAACGCGGCGCGGTCAAAATATACAAAAATTTATTTAATATTTGTATAAGTTGCACAAATCGGCAGATTTTTACATTATTTTGTGTCCGTAAGGTTGACTTATTCATACAATAACGGGTAATATGGCAGTATGAATAACGGAATTATGTATTTTGACCTGCTTGATCCGGCGGCAGAGAAAAAAAGCCGGTTTATGAAGGCGCAGAACAGAGTTGCGATCATGCTTCTGATCTCGTTCGGGATCACGATAGGATGCAGTCTCATACTCACGTTCGCACACTTCATATTTCCCGATATTGCGAAAAACGCATTCGGCTATCAGCTTATACAGACGCTTATGTATCTTTCGTACATCGCGCTGCCCGCGCTCACGTTCGGTATCATAAGCGGCAAAAAAACGCGTTCGTACTTCACGGTGAGGCGCGGAGGCGGAAATAAAGCAGCCGCGTTTTTCGCCGCGCTCGGCGTCATATATTTCGCGCAGCTCGTCGCGGCGCTTCTGTCGACGCTTCTCGGCGCGGCCGGATTTTCAAATCTGCCCGCGGATGAGACGACGACCGACGCGGCGGTCATAGTCCTGCGCTTTATCTCCATAGCCGTACTGCCGGCGATATTTGAGGAGCTTATGATGCGCGGGATAGTGCTTGGCGAGCTTCTGCCGTACGGCAAGGGCTTTGCGATAATAACGTCGGGCGTCCTGTTCGGCTTTATGCATATGAACGCGGTACAGCTTCCTTTCGCGTGCATCGCCGGTATAGCGATGGCGTTAGCGGCGGTATATACCGGCTCTCTGCGCATTACCATGCTGCTGCACTTTACAAACAACTTTATCAGCGTCGCGCTTGAGACGATGTCCGCGTTCGTCCCCGAGGAATGGGAGCTTTTCGCGGAGGCGGCGGTAAGCGTTCTGATATTCGTCTGCGGCGCCGCGGCGGCGGTTTACCTTATTATCAATAAGGAAAAGAAAAACGGCGTTGAAAGAAAAGCGCTTTCCGTCCGCGTCGACGAGGCGGACAAGGTCGACCTGCGCGGCTTTTCGCTTAAAAACGTATCGCCGCTTCTGTACGTTTACTCCGGTATAGCGGTGCTTATGACGGTATTCAATATGTTTGCGGCGGGAATATGAGAGTATTTGAGGAATACACGGACGCCGAGCTGCTTTACTATATGGGCGAGGCGTATAAGGAAGCGGAAATATCGTACGGGCTGGGCGAGGTCCCGGTCGGCGCGGTGATAGTGTGGGACGGTGAGATAATCGCGCGCGCTCACAACGAAAGGGAGACCGGCAAAAACGCTCTGTGCCACGCGGAGCTCTCCGCGATAAACGCGGCGTGTGAGGCGCTTCACGGCTGGCGGCTCCACAAGGCCGATCTGTTCGTGACCTTAGAGCCGTGCGTGATGTGCGCGGGCGCGTGCATAAATGCGAGGATCAACCGCATATTTTACGGCGCGCCGGATAAAAGATACGGCGCGCTCGGCGGTTTTATTGACCTGACGGAGCACAAATTCAACCATTTGCCCGTGATAAAGAGCGGAGTTATGGAGGAGGAGTGCGCGGAGCTATTGCGCCGCTTTTTCAAAAACCTGAGGGTTGTTGATTAAATTAAAAATCACATAGTATATTTTTTAACACATTTCTGATATAATACACACTAACGATTATTATTTACGGAGAAATATATGAGCACGTTAACGGCAGCCGCGGCGGATCCCGGCATCCTTACAGTCGTTCTGATGGGGTTGGGGACGGTTTTCGTCGGCATTCTGGTAATCATGTTGGTATGCAAGCTCTTCTCGATGATAGACGGCAAGAGGAAACAAAAGGAAGAGCAGGGAAAAAAAGAAGAATACGTAAAGCCCGACGGCGAGCTTGCGGCGGTATTCGGCGCCGTGATAGCCGAGGAACTGGGTACGGACGTAAAAAACATAAAAATAGTATCGGTAAAGAAGGTCTGATATGAAAAAATACAAGGTTATTGCAAACGGCGTTGAATACGAGGTACAGATCGAGCTTATAAGCGACGACGACGCGCAGGTCAAAAAAACGGAAGAAGAGCCGGAAAAGACGGCTCCGTCCGGCGCGGCGGGCGCCGTCAAGGCTCCGCTTACGGGAACGGTCACGACCGTCAACGTAAAGGCGGGCGACGCGGTGAAAAAAGGTCAGGTACTGATGATACTCGAGGCGATGAAAATGGAAAACGAGATACTCGCCTTGTCCGACTGCACGGTTAAGGAAGTCCTGGTTTCCGCGGGCAAACAGGTCGAAGCGGGGGATACGCTCTGCGTTACGGGTTGAAATATGGGATCTTTGATTGATTTTCTCAAGCAGACGGGCTTTTATCTTATTAAGGAAAACCCGCTCTGCCTTGTCATGTTCGCCATAGGGGCTGTCCTGCTTTATCTCGGCATCAAAAAGAAATTCGAGCCGCTTCTGCTCATCCCGATAGCGATAGGCATGATACTTACGAATCTGCCCGGCGCCGGTTTGTTCCACGCCGAGATCTTCGGCGGCGGACATATCGACTGGTCCGTTTTCGCCGCGGGCAACGCCGGTCTTCTCGATTATCTTTACATAGGCGTCAAGCTCGGCATATATCCGTGTATCGTTTTTATGGGCGTAGGCGCGATGACGGACTTTTCTCCGATGATAGCAAATCCGCGCAGTATGCTGCTCGGCGCCGCGGCCCAGCTAGGTATATTCGTAACGTACGCGGCGGCGAACGGTCTGTATAAGATTACGGAAGGAGCCTTCGGCTTTACCGCGCCGCAGTCCGGCGCGATAGCGGCGATAGGCGGAGCGGACGGACCCACCGCGATATATACGGCCACAAAGCTCTCTCCGGAGCTTCTCGGTCCGATAGCCATAGCGGCTTACTGCTATATGGCGCTCGTTCCGTTCATACAGCCGCCGATAATGAAGATGCTCACGACGAAAAAGGAAAGAGCCATAGAGATGAAACAGCCGAGGCCCGTTTCCAAAACGATGAGGATAATATTCCCCGTCGCCATGATAATCGTCGTATCACTGCTCGTCCCGACGGCGGCTCCGCTTGTGGGCTGTCTTATGTTCGGCAACCTGCTCCGCGAATGCGGCGCGACGGAGAGACTGTCAAAGACCGTGCAGAACGAGCTTATGAACATAGTTACAATACTGCTCGGCGTTTCGGTCGGCGCGACCGCCACCGCAGAGAACTTCCTGAACTATAACACCCTGCTCATACTCGCAATCGGCATCGTGGCGTTCAGCTTCGGCACCGCGGGCGGCGTTCTGCTTGCCAAATTCATGAATCTGTTTACAAAGAACAAGATAAATCCGCTCATAGGCTCCGCGGGCGTTTCCGCCGTTCCCATGGCGGCGCGCGTCAGTCAGAAGGTCGGACAGGAGGAAAATCCGGGCAACTTCTTACTTATGCACGCAATGGGACCGAACGTCACGGGCGTTATAGGCTCGGCTATCGCCGCGGGCGTTCTTCTTACCCTGCTTGGACATTGAGGTAATATATGGAATTGAAACCGCTTAAAATAACGGATACGATACTGCGCGACGCGCATCAGTCGCAGGCGGCGACGAGGATGAGGACGGAGGATATGCTCCCCGCCTGCGAGATACTTGACAGGATAGGTTATTATTCGCTTGAATGCTGGGGCGGCGCTACGTTTGACGCGTGTATGAGATTTCTGCACGAGGACCCGTGGGAAAGGCTCCGCGCTCTGCGCAAGGCTCTGCCGAATACGAAACTGCAGATGCTTCTGCGCGGACAGAACCTGCTCGGCTACAAGCATTACGCGGACGACGTTGTTGAGCTTTTCGTCAAAAAATCAATAGAAAACGGCATCGACATAATAAGGATCTTCGACGCGCTGAACGATCCCCGCAATATCGAATGCGCGATGAAATACACAAAATACTACGGCGGTATCGCAGAGGCGGCGATAAGCTACACGACGAGCCCCGTACACGACGAGGCGCATTTCGTCGAGCTTGCGATGAAGCTTGAGGAGATGGGCGCGGATACCATCTGCATAAAGGATATGGCAAACCTGCTTCTGCCGTACGACGCGTTCTCGCTGATATCGGCGATCAAGAAAAGAGTAAGTCTGCCGATACATCTGCACACGCACAACACGACAGGCACCGGCGATATGACGTATCTGCTCGCCGCCGAGGCGGGAGCCGATATAGTCGACACGGCTTTGTCGCCGTTTTCAAACGGCACGTCTCAGCCGACGACGGAATCTCTCGTGGCGACGCTCAAGGGCACGCCGAGAGACACGGGGCTCGATCTGAATCTTCTGTCGGACGCCGCCGCTCATTTCCGCACCGTTGCGAAACGGCTGAAGGACGAGGGGATACTCGACCCGAAGGTACTGAACGTGGATACGAACACGCTTCTTTATCAGGTCCCGGGCGGTATGCTCTCAAATCTCATATCACAGCTGAAGCAGGCTAAAGCCGAAGATAAATACTACGACGTTTTAGCGGAGATACCGCGCGTGAGAGAGGATTTCGGTTATCCCCCGCTCGTAACGCCGACGTCGCAGATAGTAGGCACGCAGGCGGTCATGAACGTGCTTATGGGACAGCGATACAAGACGTTTACAAAAGAATCGAAGGGCGTTCTGCGCGGCGAATACGGCGCGCTCCCCGGCAAGGTCAATGAAGAGGTCAGAGCCGCCGCGATAGGCGATGAGGAGGTAATAACCTGCCGTCCCGCCGACCTTATAGAGCCCGAGGTGGAAAAGTACCGCGAGGAGATGAAGGACGTCGCACGGTGCGACGAGGACGTTCTGTCCTGCGCGCTCTTCCCCAAGGTCGCGCCCGGATTTTTAACGGAAAAGTACGGCAAAAAGGAAGAGAAAAAAGAAGAGGAAATAAGGACCATTAACGTTATATACTGAGTTTGACCGGATCTGCGGGGCGGAGATTTCAGCAAAATCCCGCCGCCTTCCGGTTTGCGGCGGGGAACCCATATTCTCCCGCCGCTTTTAAGGAGAAATATGATTTATACGGTAAAAACAGACGGTTTTGAGATGCGGTATATAAAATTCGGCAAGGGCGGCAAAAATCTTGTCGTCATACCGGGGTTGAGCGTTAAAAGCGTTTTGCTTTCGGAGGAGCAGATAGTCTCCGCTTATTCTCCGTTTGAAAACGACTATACCGTATATCTTTTCGACCGGCGGCTGAATATGCCGGAAAACTACACGGTTTACGGCATGGCAAACGATACGGCGGCGGTGATGACGGCGCTCGGACTTGAAGACGTCTGTCTTTTCGGCGTGTCGCAAGGCGGTATGATAGCCCAGTGCATAGCGGTCGACCATCCCGCGCTCGTGTCGAAGCTCGTGCTCGGCTCGACCGCGGCGCGCGCCGCGGGCGGCGGGATAAAAGCGGACGCGAGAGAATTTTTAAATGCGCTTTACGCCGACGAATTCATATCTAAGCTCGGCATCGCTGAGGCGCTGTCGAACGTCGAAATAACAGATGACGAGGAGAAAAGGTTTAAAATCACATCAAAAGCCGCGGACGGCTTTGATTTGACGGACAAACTTTCCCGTATAAAATGCCCGGTGCTCGTTATCGGCGCGTCAAACGACGGGATAATCCCGTCTTCGGCTTCGGCGGAGCTTGCGGAGCTGACCGGCGGAGAGCTTTATATGTACGGCGCGCCGTACGGTCACGCCGTTTACGACGAGGCGCCGGATTACAAAGCGAGAGTGCTTGAATTTTTGAAAAGATGAGTATTTTTGAAAGAACCGAACTCGTGCTCGGCGCGGACGCGCTCGAAAAACTGAAAAACGCGCGCGTCGCCGTTTTCGGCGTCGGCGGCGTCGGAGGGTACGTCGTCGAGGCGCTTGCAAGGTGCGGCGTGGGCGCGCTCGATATTTTCGACAAAGACACGGTCGCAGAATCGAACATAAACCGTCAGATAATCGCCCTGCACAGCACCGTCGGGCTTTACAAGACCGACGTTATGAAAGCGCGTATAAACGATATAAACCCGGACTGCGCCGTTACGGCGCACCGCGTTTTCTACACGCCCGATAACGCGGGCGGCTTTGACTTTTCCGTTTACGATCATATAGTCGACGCGGTCGATATGGTCTCTGCAAAAATCGAAATAATCGTCCGCGCGAAAGCGGCGGGCGTGCCGGTAATAAGCTGTATGGGTACCGGAAACAAGCTCGACCCGGCGAGACTCGAGGTCACCGATATTTATAAGACCTCCGTCTGTCCGCTCGCGCGGGTCATGCGCGCGGAGCTGAAAAAACGCGGCGTCGAAGGCGTAAAGGTCGTATATTCAAGGGAAGAGCCGAAAAAAACCGGACAGAGAACGCCGGGCAGCATTTCCTTCGTGCCGCCCGTCGCCGGCTTCATCATAGCGGGCGAGGTAATAAAGGATTTGATAAAATGAGCGTCATTGAAATATTAAACCCCCCCGTTTATGATGAGGTGAAGATTTATATTGACGGTAAAGAGTACGGCGAAAAAGACTGTATTGAAGAAGGTCAACACGGGCTTTTGATTGACGTTAAAAACAAAATGTATAGCGGACAAACCTTATCCGTTTTTGAAGCCATGTTCAAAATGCTGTCAAATAAAGCGGACTGGTTTTCCCCGTGTTCTCTTCGTTATAAATGTAAAATCAATATAAAAAACACAAATCAAATCCGGATTAAGACCGACCGGAAAAACGCCGCCGTATTATTTGACAAATCCGATAATATTGAAATATCGGACTCCACAGCGTCGGAATACGTGTCAAA
>CACZOH010000303.1 GCA_902782785.1 uncultured Ruminococcus sp.
GGAGCAGATAAAGCTGCCCGATCACTACGTGGATTTCAGAGACGAGCAAAACGTATACGCCTGCTCAAATCCGTACAACGTGACGACGGAATACACGGGCGACGGTATGAAGATAAAATTCCTTCCGTCAAACGACGGTAAGGATCCGACGTACTGCTTTGACCCTTATATAACGCTTCCTTTGCCGGCGGGAAAATTCAGCGTTGACGAATACCCGTTTTTCGTCATTATGCTCTATACGAGCAGGGACGATATGAAAGGCGACATAAGATACAAAACGGACGGGCTGAAAAACGGCGCGTCTTATCCGACGTACCGCTTCTCGTACGGCGGTACGGGCGACCGCAAAATAGTGCTCAATTTAAAGGACAGCTCCGTTCTTTTCCGTGCCGCCGAGGATCAGAACGTTACGGGATATTACAACAATCTGCGTATGGATATGTTTGAAAACAACGCGAACACAACAGACACCTTCGTTATCTACTGCTACGCGTTTTTCAAAACGCTTTCGGAAGCGAACTGCTTTGACGGTCTGCCGGACACGGGTAAGGACAAGGAAGACCTGCCGGATCTATCCGCTTATTACAAGGGCGCGGAATTTGCAAAACCCGATGCGAAATACAAACCGAAAAAGCTGTTATACGGTTTTGAGCGCGGAAATTACGATTTTGCCGTGAGAAAGCTTGAAAACAACGGCTACGGCGGCATAGTGACGAACGTTAATTTCAATCAGCGGTATTTAAAGGACGACTCTGAATTTGAGCTTTTGTCGGACGCTTTCAGATACGCCGGCTCCCTCGGGCTTCATCTGTGGATATACGATGAATACCAATGGCCGAGCGGCAAGGCGTTCGGTCAGGTGCTCGAGGGTCACGACGAATTTGAGGCGACGGGCGTGGAGCTTATAACGCTCAAAGGAAACGGAGATATAAAATACGCCCTGCCGGATAAATACATAAAGATAGTCGGCGCGGACCTGATAAACGGGGGCAAAAAAACAAGTCTTGAAACAGACGGCAAAACGCTTGATATAAAGCACGAAGGCTCTTATACGGTATACGTATACGCGCGGCGCATAACTAATCAAGGCAAGGAGGATCCTACGGATTTCACCACCCTGCGCGACGTGGATCTGCTCAATTACGACGCGGTGAGCCGCTTTATAGAAATAACGTATCAGAGATACAAGGACAAAATGGGAGACGCTTTTGAGCTTGCGGAGGCGTTTTTCACGGACGAGCCTCTGCTCGGCAACCGCGATATGAAAAACTACGTCGTATGGACGGACAAGCTGCCCGCAAAATTCACGGAAATGCACGGTTACGATATTGAAAGCGAGCTTTATTCCCTCTACGACGGCAAAACGGAGCACGACAGGCTCGTGCGTGTCAATTTCTATCAGACCGTCGCTTTGATGTTCCGTGAAACTTATTTTGAGCAGATAGCGGAATGGTGTGAGAAAAACGGCGTCGCGTCCTCCGGACACATGCTGTTTGAAGAAAACATACAAAGACATATAGAAACGTACGGCGGCGATTTCATGCAGCTCTGCGGCGCCATGACGATACCGGGCGGCGATATCCTGCAAACAGAGCCTGACAGACTGCTGACCGAGGGCACGGATATAGGCAGCTATATGGGGCTCAAATACGTTTCGTCCGCGGCGAAAAACGCGGGCAAAACAAAAGTCCACCTTGAATTCACCCCGTCCGCGGTCGCGGGCGCGCCGTTCTTCTCCGAGCCCGGTAAATATACGATAGCGGGCTCGACTCTCGCATCGTTCTTCGGCGCAAATACTTATTCCGTGATTTGCGGCGAAAACGATATCCCGGCGGCTGACCTTAAGAGGTTCACAACGTATGCGGGAAGGATACATACGCTGTTAGACACGGCGGTTACTGCGACGAATATCGGCGTTTTCTACCCCGTCGACTCCGTAAGAGCCGGGTTTACCGCCACGGGGGATCATTTCAATTACGCCGGCTCGGACGAGCCCGCGGTGATAAACCGGCTTATGCAGCACACTTGCCTTGAAATGCTGAAGGGCGGATACGATTTCACGGTGCTTGACGACCAAAGCGTCGCGGCGGCTGAGATAAAGAACGGCAAAATGTACGTCGGTTTGGGCGAATACTCCGTTCTCGTGATGCCGGACGTGAGCGTTCTGAGCCTGCATGCCGCGGAAAAACTGGCGGAATTCAAAGCGGCGGGCGGAAAAATAATATGGCTCGGCTGCACGCCGGCGATGTGTACGGAAAGAAACGGCGCGGAACAGTTCAAAGCGGTCCTGTCAAAAATAAAAGGAACGGTATTTTCCGGTAAAATAACGGACGAACTTTCAAAATACGCGGTCATACCGATGAACGCAAAGCTGAAATCCGGCGTGTTCATAACTGAATATAAAAGAACGGACGACGGAAAAAGGATAGTTTATCTCGCAAACTCCTCAAATTCGGTAAAAGCCGTCAATCTGGGGGACGGATACGACAAGTATTACATATACGATCCGTACGACTGTACGGTCACCGAAGCGAGTGGTCAGACGACCGTAGCGGTGCCTAAATACCGGGCCGTGCTGATAGTCACGGAATAAGGTATCGCTTTGCGGCGGATCGCGTCTCCGTTTCCGGCAAAGATCCGCCGGCAGGATAAAAAATCCCTTTGAATTTCTTTTTTTAAACTATCTTCTATTGACTTTTAACGGATTTTATTGTATTATAAGGATATAAAAAATAAGGAGATATAAGCTATGTACTCATTTCCCATAGGCGTAATGGTAGATTCTTTCCGCGTGCCTACGCGGGAGGCGATAAAAAAGGCGGCGGCGATAGGCGCGCAGGGCTTACAGATGTATTCCACCTCCGGCGAAAACTCGCCCGAAAACCTTGTCGGCGCGGCGCGGCGCGAGCTTCTTGACTACGTCAAATCAAACGGTCTCGTCTTCTCCGCCATATGCGGCGACCTCGGGCGCGGCTTCGGTCACAAGGAGCTCAACCCCTCTCTTATAGAAAAATCAAAACGCATTCTCGATCTTGCAAAGGAGCTTGAAACGGACGTCGTCACAACTCATATCGGCGTCGTTCCGTCCGACCCGAACCACGAAAGATATAAAATCATGCAGGACGCGTGCCGTCAGCTTGCGGAATACGCGGACTCCATAGGCTCTCATTTCGCGGTCGAGACGGGTCCCGAGACCTCGGCGGTCTTAAAAGGCTTCCTTGACAGCCTTGATTCGACCGGCGTCGGCGTCAACCTCGACCCCGCAAACCTCGTTATGGTGACGGGCGACGATCCCGTTGTCGCGGTGCACAATCTCAAAAAATACATAGTTCACACGCACGCAAAGGACGGCGTGATGCTTCATAAAACGAACCCCGAATACATATACGGCGTAACTCCCGCGCCGGAGGACCTGGCGGGCATACCCTTCTTCAAAGAAGTCCCGCTCGGCGAGGGCAGCGTGGGCTTCCCGACGTACCTCAGGGCGCTGCAGGATATAGGCTTCAAAGGCTTTTTAACAATAGAACGCGAGGCGGGAGACGATCCTGCAAAGGATATAGGTCTTGCCGTTGAATTTCTCAAAAAAACGATCAAGGAGAACTGAATATGAAAAAGACAAGAGTAGGTATAATAGGCTGCGGCGGCATCAGCCACTTCCATATGAACGGTTACAAGGAGCTTGAAGCCGAGGGCAGGATAGAGCTTGTATCCTGCTGCGATATAGACAGCGGCAAGGTCGCAGCGTTTGCGGAAAAATACGGTTTCCCGCGTCACTACACGGACGCCGCGGAGATGATGAAGAACGAAGAGCTCGACTGCGTTTCAGTCTGCGTATGGAACAGCGCGCACAAGGACTGCACGATAACGGCTCTGCGCGGCGGCGCGAACGTGCTTTGCGAAAAGCCGATGGCGCTGAACGCAAAGGAAGCGCAGGAGATGTACGACGAGGCGAAAAAAGCGGGAAAACTGCTTCAGCTCGGCTTCGTCCGCCGCTTCGGCGAGGACGCCGAAGCCGTTCAGAAGCTTGTGTCCGAAGGCACCTTCGGCGATATATATTACGCAAAAGCCACGTATCTGCGTCAGAACGGCTGCCCCGGCGGCTGGTTCGGCGACAAAAAATTCTCCGGCGGCGGTCCGCTGATCGACCTCGGCGTACACGTGATAGACCTGACGAGATATCTCGCCGGCTGTCCGAAGCCCGTATCGGCTTACGGCGTGACGTACGCGAACCTCGGCATGCACCGCGCGGAGAGCGAGATGGGCTGGCACGTTGAAGAAGGCGAACACCCCTACAACGTGGAAGACCTCTGCGCCGCGATGATCCGCTTCGACAACGGCCTTACGATGTCGATAGAAGCGAGCTTCAACCTGAATATCGAAGGCGACGTCGGCGACGTCCAGCTGTTCGGTACGAGAGCCGGAACGTCCGTCAACACCCTGAGAGTCCTGACGACGAAAGACGGCAGATTCATCACGTTCACGCCCGAGGGCGAGCACTCGTTCCGCTTCGGACCGGCGTTCGGCGCGGAGATAAGAGGCTTCGTCGACGCCTCCGAGGGCAAGGCTCCCTGCAAGGCTCCCGCCGAGGACGGCGTATGGCTGATGAAGATAATCGACGCGATATACGAGTCCGCGAGGACCGGCGTCAGCGTGGAAATAAAATGAGGATAGTAGTCAAAGTCGGCACGTCGACGCTCGCGCACGGGACCGGAATGCTCAACGTGCGCCGGGTAGAGCGTCTGACGCGCGTGATCTCGGATCTCAAAAACGCCGGACACGAGATAATACTCGTATCTTCCGGCGCGATCGGAATGGGCGCGGGCAAGCTCAATCTGTCCGGGCGCCCATCCGACATACCCACTAAACAGGCGGCGGCCGCGGTCGGTCAGTGCGAGCTGATGTATATTTACGACAAGCTTTTCGGCGAATATCATCACAACGTCGCGCAGATGCTTCTGACGGCGGACGACTTCGCGGACGGCTTAAGACATGACAACCTGTCGAACACTCTCGCACGTCTGCTGCAGCTCGGGGCGCTGCCGATAATAAATGAAAACGATACCGTCGCCACGGCGGAGCTCGGCATCGGCGACAACGACACGCTGTCCGCGCTCGTGGCGGTAAGCTCCGGCGCAGATCTGCTCGTGATCCTGTCAGACATCGACGGGCTTTACACCTCCGATCCGCACACCGACAGCAGTGCCGAGCTGATCCGCGAGGTGAATAACGCGGACGACGTCGCGGGATTCGCGGGCGGGACCGTCTCAGGTCTCGGAACGGGCGGTATGGCGACGAAAATCGCCGCCGCAAAGCTCGTGAACGGACACGGGATGGACATGATAATTTGCAGCGGCGCCGATCCGGATCTGCTCTACGACATATGCGAGGGCAAACCCGTCGGCACGCGATTCAGAGGTGCTTGATATGACTACCGGAGAAATGCTTTTGAAAGCGAAACAGGCGTCGTATTCGGCGCCTTTGCTTTCAACTGAAGATAAGATACGCGCGATCGGACTGATGTGCCGGGAGCTTGAGACCGCGGAGGACGCGATACTTGCGGCGAACGCCGAAGACGTAAAGGCGGCGCGCGGCAGACTTTCCGATCAAATGATCGACCGTCTGAGACTCGATCACAAACGGATCATGTCCATGATCGACGGGATGCGGCAGGTCGCGGCGCTGCCGGATCCGACGGGCGTTACGCTCGAGGAGACGACGCGGCCGAACGGGCTCAGGATCAGAAAAGTCACCGTGCCGCTCGGCGTGGTGGCGGTGATATACGAGAGCCGCCCGAACGTGACGTCCGACGCCGCGGTCCTGTCGTTCATGGCGTCCGACGTCTGCGTGCTGCGCTGCGGCGCGGACAGCTATAAAAC
>CACZOH010000304.1 GCA_902782785.1 uncultured Ruminococcus sp.
CAGAAGCTGAACGGACTTGACGAAATGTATCTGAACAATATGTCGTACGATCCGTCGTTCGTAAGAGAATATCTCGCATACGCTCTGTTCTCTTTGAGCTCCGGCATCTCAGCCCCTCTTTCCACGTTTGCAAAGGTCTATATAAACGGCGAATACTACGGGTTATATCTCGCGGTGGAAGCGGTGGACGAAAGCTTTCTGAAGCGTGAGTTCGGAAACGCGGACGGCAACCTGTACGAGGGAAACAAGGGCTCCGCGTTCACCTCGGACGACACATCGACCTTTACGCTCGAGCGCGGAAACGACACGGCATTGACGAAAATATCAAAGATCTATAACGCGATAGCGGACGGCGAAGGTATAGAAGACGTACTCGACGTTGAATCCGTTCTGCGTTACGCCGCCGTCGTTGCGGTGCTTTGCGGACAGGAGTCGTATCTCGGCGCCAAGGCGGAAAACTATTATCTCTACGAGGATAAGGACGGGCTGACGTATATGATACCGTGGGATCTGAAAACGGTCCTCGGCACGGATCTTTCGCTTAAGAAAACGGAATACTCCGTTGACACCGGGCTTATATCAGCCTCCGTCACGGAGCCTTATTTCGGGCTTGAAGCGGAGGACAGACCGCTTGTATCAAAGCTTCTTGAAAACGAAAAATACAAAAGCGAATATCTGTCATACGCCGCGTACTACTGCGGCGAGCTGTCCGCCATGCTCCCGAAGCTTTCGGGACTGAAGGAAGCGATAGACGAAGCCGCATTGTCCGACACCAAACACTTTTTTGACAAGGAGACATACGCCGCGGAATTTTCAGACGGAGAAAACACGCTTTACGGCTTTATAAAGTCAAGGTGTGAAAACGTAACGTCACAGCTTGCGGCAGAAGAAACATCAAAATGAGAAAAAAAATACTTTCCGTTGTTCTGGCGGCCGTTTTCATGCTTTTATGCGGCTGCGCGCAGACCAAAACGGATACTCCTTCGGGAATGAAGCTCGCCTCCGTTGAAGCCGCGGATTATTATATGTACGTTCCCGACAGCTGGGAGATAGCGGATCAGGACGGCGTTACGAGCGCGTACGTTTCTATAGCGGACAAATCAAACGTGACCTGCGCCAGATACACGATAAAAAACGACGCGGTCTTTGAGATACCTGCGGGAAACGAAAAACCCGACGGCGTCGTTTACGCGGAGAATTACTGGCTCGGCTACGCGTCCGAGCTCGAGGCGCATCTGCCGGGCTACAGGCTGATATCCGGTCCCGCCGCGACGACGCTTGACGGAAATTCCGCGGTGCGGTGCAAATACGTAGCGACCTTCTCCGGAGTAAACTACAATTTCGATATGGTCATATGCATAAGGGAAAGGATGTTCGCCTACCTTATAACGTACACGGCGGAAACGTCAAAATACGAAGCAAACCTCGCGTCGTTTGAAAAGATAGTATCGGAGTTCGTTTTTCAGACGGGAGTGCTCAAATAAAAATGAAAGCATATTTTGACAATGCGGCGACAACGCGTTTATGCGGTGCTGCCGCTGACGCTTTACTTTCGGCTCAAACGGTTTTTGCAAATCCGTCGTCGCTGCACGGTATGGGGCTTGAAGCCGAAAAGCTCGTCTCCGCCTCGCGCAAAGACGTTCTGTCCGCGGCAGGCGGCGCCGGCAAAGGCACGCTTATATTCACGGGCTGCGGAACGGAGTCAAACGGGATATGTTTGTATGGCGCTGCGTACGCAAAAAAGTCAAACGAGGGAAAAACAGTAATAATATCCGACTCCGAGCATCCGTCCGTATATAAAAACGCGGAAGAGCTTCAAAGGCGCGGCTTCAAACTGAAAGAGATAAAAACGCGCGGCGGATATATAGATCCCGACGAGCTGTATTCTCTTGTAGACGGCGATACTTTTCTCGTAAGCATAATGACCGTCAACAACGAGACGGGGGCTTTGTACGATATAAGATCGCTCTGCTCCGCCGCAAAGCAGAAGAATCCGTCGGTCATATTCCATACGGACGCGACGCAGGCGTTCATGAAGACCGATACGGACGTCGGCAGATCGGGCGTTGATATGATGACGGTATCCGCGCACAAGATAGGCGGACCGAAGGGCGTGGGCGCGCTGTACGTAAAAAACGAGCTTATCCGCTCGCACTCGATATCGCCGCTTCTTTACGGCGGCGGTCAGGAGGGCGGTCTGCGCTCGGGAACGGAAAACACCGCGGGAATATCTGCTTTCGCCGCGGCGGCGCTCGACTGCAAAAAAAACCTTGACGAAGATCTGCAAAGGATAAACGGTTTATCGCGCCGCATAAAGGACGAGCTTTCGGCGCTCGGCGTACGTATAAACACGCCGAAAGATCATATACCGCATATAATATCGGCGACGATGCCGGGGATAAAAAGCGAGGTAATGCTTCATTATCTTTCTTCATTCGGAGTTTACGTTTCAAGCGGCTCCGCCTGCTCGTCGCATCATCCGGGCATATCGTCCGCGGCGCTCGCCTTCGGGCTGTCAAAAAAAGAAGCGGACTGCACGGTCAGGATAAGTATTTTCAGGGAAAACACGGAAGAGGAAGCGGCTTTACTTATAAAATGTATCGCCGACGGGGTAAAAAATCTGATAAAAATGTATAGATGACCCCACAAATTAACATTTTTTTAAAATATTATTCT
Source organism: uncultured Ruminococcus sp. (assembly GCA_902782785.1). Lineage (GTDB taxonomy): Bacteria > Bacillota > Clostridia > Oscillospirales > CAG-272 > UBA1248. The sequence goes on from CACZOH010000304.1 coordinate 2,677, forward strand.
TCCGTAAACGTATCACTTGTGATATACTGTTATGAGCGACGTTTTATAAACATAACTGATATTTAATACGGCATACGCCGTGAAGCTTTAAAACAAACAAGGAAGGTTCGGATAACCAACATGGCTAAAACAAAAGTAAACACCAAAAACGCAAAAAAAACAGACGTTTGGTACAAGGTATTGGCTATAGTGATCGGCGTGGTACTGCTCTTCGGTCTTGCCGTCGCCATTATGCAGCCCACGGGTCTTATGGATTACATCACCCTGCACACGCAGACTGCGATGAAGTCGGAGCATTATTCCGTAAACAACGCGCAGTTCATGTATCTGACGCATCTTACCTACAACAATTATTATCAGACGTTATATGAAAATTACGGCTCGTATATGTCAAGCTTCGGTCTTGACAGATCGCTCCCGCTGTCTCAGCAGAAATACTACGGCAGCTCCTCGACCTCGTGGCTTGACACCTGCGTAAGAGAAGTGAGATCTTCTCTCACGCAGACGCTCGCTCTCTGCGAGGCGGCAAGAGCCGCGGGCTTTGAACTGACCGCAGACGACAGACAGACGATCGACGATACGATACAGTCGCTGAAGGATTTTGCAAAGAGCAACAACTACTCCGTATCCAACGCCATAGCCGCGATGTACGGAAGCAAGGGAATTTCCAAGGGCGATATAAAGAGCGTTCTTGAGATGCAGATACTTGCAACGAATTTCGCGCAGAAGCTGAGCGACGGCTATACGTATACGAACGAGCAGATAGACAAATACTACGATGAAAACAAGCTTGATTTCATAAAAGCGGATTACTATTCGTACGAAGTCAAAGCGGATTACGAGAGCGGCGCCTCCGACGAGGAAAAGCAGGCCGCTATATCCGCCGCGAAGAATAAAGCCGAGGAGCTTCACAAGAGGATCGAGGACGGCGCCGACTTTGTGACCGTGATCACCGAATACAAGAAAGAGCTTGCGACTGCGGAGGTAGAAGCCGCGCAGAAGGCGCTTGACGACGCAAAGGCGAACGCGACTGAGGAAGCGAAAGATTCCGACAAGAAGTCTGCAGAAGAGACCGCGCTTGACGACGCAAAGAAGAAGCTTGAAGAAATAACGGAAGAAAGCGTAAAGAAAGAGATCCTGACAACGGCTCACACCACAAGCACGACCGCCACGAAGACCGAGGCTGAGGAATGGATGTTTGCCGACACGCCCGCACAGGACGGCGCGACGAAGCTCGTGACCTCCGATGAATCCGCTACGATCTACCAGATGGTAAAGAGCGCGTACAGAGACGAGTACAACACGATAACGATACGCGAGCTCGACCTTAAGCTTGACGATTTCTCAAACAAAGAGGCGATGAAAGAATACGCCGATAAGATAATCGCCGATTTCAACGGCGGCGAGAAGACCGGCGACGCGTTCGACGCTCTTGCCGAAAAGTACAAGACGGACAAGATAACCGTAACCTCAAGAGGACAGATAAAAGAGACAAGAAAGAGCACCAGTACGGATGAGGAGATAATCGCCGTGAACGACTGGCTGTTCTCCTCCGACCGCAAGGCGGGCGACCTCAAATACTTTGAGTTTGAGGACGAGGGCCTGAGCATATACTTCTACGAGGAAACGGGCAGAGCCGCGTGGCTCGTAAGCGTTGATTCCGCAATGCGTTCAAAAGACCTTGAAAACGATATCAACTCCTACAAAGAAGCTTACCCCGTAACGGTCAACGAAAAAGCCATATCCAATATAGAATAAATAAAAATATAAGTAAAGCGCGCCGGGAGCATCTCAGCGCGCTTTTTTTATGTATTCTTTGAATTCGTTTATCTGATCTTCGGTCGGGATGAGGTTTTTGTCTCCGTTATCGGAAAGACCGAGAAGCTCCGCTTTCACGCCGCCGTACGCGTGATACGGCAGCACGTCGGCGCCCGTGCAGTTTTTGAGCTTTGCAATGATCTCAGCCGTATTTTTATAATGCGCTTTATTTGTGTTGACGCCGTTTACGAGAATCAGCCGCAGTCGGATCACGGCGCCCGCCTCATCGGCTTTGTAAAGGTTATCCAGTATGCGCTTGTTCGATACTCCCGTATACTTTCTGTGCCGTTCTTCGTCCGTGTCCTTTATATCCCACAAAAACAGATCGACGTACGGCAAGGCGGGCAGGACGTCGTAAAAACCGCACGTTTCGACCGCGGTGTTTATTTTCTCCTCCTTACAGGCTTTAAGAAGCTGTACCGTGTTTTCCTGCATGAACGGCTCGCCGCCCGAAAGAGTCACGCCGCCCGATCTTCCGTAGAACGCGGAGTCTTTTTTTATCTGCTCCATTATACCGCCGACCGTCATATCGGTTCCGCAGAGCGATACCGCAGAGGTCGGGCAGACTTCTGCGCACTCGCCGCACACAGCGCATTTTCCGCGGTTTATTACGTGTTCGCCGCCGTTAAAGGTATGCGCGCCGTTTTTGCAGACGGCGCACGCCCGGCAGCCGATACATTTTTCAGCAGAGAATAAAAGCTCCCTGTCATTTTTCTGCATCTCCGGATTGTGGCACCAGACGCACCGCAAAGGACAGCCTTTTAAAAACACGGTTGTCCTTACGCCCGGTCCGTCGTGCATACAGAAGCGCTGTATCTCGGCGACTCTCAGTTTAATATCCGCAGCCGCACTCATTTTGCTGTATCACCATATCCTGCCACTCCTTATTCAGGGTGACGAATCGCGCGTTCCAGCCCGATACGCGAACTGATAAGTTCTGATAATCCCCGGGCTTTTTCTGCGCCTGCTTAAGTATTTCCGCGTCCGCAACGTCCGGCTGCATAAAGAAGCCGCCCAGCGAAACGAAGCCGCGCAGAAGCGATGCAAGCGCTTCAAGCCCCTCGTCGCCCTTTGTGCAGGACGGGAGAAGCTTTACGTCGAGCGCCGCGCCGACGGGAAGCTTACAAAGCTCGTTTTTGCAGTACGAACGTATCAGAGCCGTCGCGCCCTGTCTGTCCGTACCCGGCGTGGGTGACGCGTTTGCCGCAAGGATCTCGCCCTTTTTGCGTCCCGACGCGCACGCTAACCTTTGCGGCGACCATTCAAGCTGACGTCCGAACGTGCTGACGCCGCCCGGGAAAATATATCCGCTTCTGCCGTTCAAGGAATTGCAGATATCCGCAAAATCGGACAGGAAGCGGCGGCAGATCATATCCGCCCCGTCGTTATCGTTGCCGTAGTATTCATATTTATTCAGCGCGTACTGTCTCAGCGGCTCGTCGTTTTCCCAGTTTTCGTTCAATATCTGCATAAGGTCCGTAAAACTCACTTTTTTGTCGTCGAAAACAAGCCTTTTTATCGCGTACAGGCTGTTAACCGTATCGGCAAGACCTCCGACGTGAGGGGATATTACGTTATATACCGCACCGCCCTCAAGATACGAGAGCCCGCGTCCGACGCAGTCCTGCTCGAAAAGCGATATGACGGTACACGGGATATTCTTTTTCCATATCCATACGCCGTCCTCGCATTTTAACATATTGTTCTGCAAAACCGAGGATAAAAGCCCCTCGCAAAACGCTTTTACGTCAGATAAATACGCGTTATAAAGCCCGTCAAAGCTGTCGAAAACAACGCTTTTATCGTAGCTTTTAAGCGTTTGTTTCTGTAAGATCTGCAAAAAATCGGTCGGGATATAGCAGAAATTGGTCTTTCCCGGCACCTGCACCTCCCAGCAGCCGTCGTTTGCAAAACGGCGCGCCTCGCGCAATCCGTAGCCGTATTCCGTCAAGGCTTTTATAACGTTGTCCTCGTCGTAGACGGCGAGAACGCCGCCGCCGAGCCGCATCACCTCAGCGACGCGGTAAACAAGCTTTTCGGGGCTGTTTTTGCTCAACCGCACCGTAGTCGGAAAATCGCTTATTCCGAGCTCCTCGATGATATCGAGGATAAGATACGTGACGGGATTCGTTATATCTTTTCCGTCCTCGTCGATACCCGCGATGACGAGATTCTGATAATGCTGGGCGTCGCCCGAGCCGTAATCGCCGCCGCAGATCCACTCGCAGCCTTTTATGAAAAAGTGAGCCAGGATCTCACGCGCGCGGTCGTTTGTCAGTATTCCCTTTTCAATATCCGCTTTGTAGAACGGATACAAAAACTTGTCTATCCGTCCGATGCCGGGCCAGTTGCCGCAAAGACGCAGGAACGCAAACGTAAACCATATGCTCTGCACCGCTTCATAAAACGACGCGGCGGGCTTGCAGGGGACGTTACAAAGGTTGTTGTAATTGTCCGTATAGCCTTTTTCTTTCAGCGCTTCGAGGTATCTTTTGTGCCAGATATCGAACGCGTCAAGACAGTTTAAGCAGCTTTTTGCAAACTCCTCTTTGTCCGTACCTTTGTATTTTTCGTAAGACGCCGCGGCTTTTTCTTTTATACTGTCGACGCCGTAAAAAACCACCGTTTCAAAATCCGCGGTCAGA
>CACZOH010000305.1 GCA_902782785.1 uncultured Ruminococcus sp.
ACTTGTCCGATCCAAACATATTTCATTGCGTTCCCGCCTCCTTTCATCCACATTGTAGCGCAGAGCGGCGGAAAAGACGAATGTGCGGATTCTTTCTGTAAGCAGAAAAACACCGGGACTACATTTCTGTAATCTCGGTGTTTTCTTGCTCTGCAAATGTTCGGTTGTTCATGTCTTAGTAACTGTCCTTAAGAACACTCTGTATACGCAAGTCCTTTTCTGTGATTAACGCTCGAAATCGCAAAAGCGAAATACGCATATAAATTTTGAATTTGTTGAGTTTGATATTCAGCGATAAACATAAAAGCTTGAAATAACAAAAAAAATGAAATCGCGGCGGTGCCGCGATGAAATCCAACGCTGTTGCGTTGGATGAAATCTGCCGCTATGGCGACAGATGAAATTAAATCCGTCCTCTTTATCCCGCACTTCAGTGCGGATTTCATCGCGCAGCGATTTCATCCACAAAGTGGATTTAACCCGTCCGTAAGGACGGATTTAGTTGCACCAACAAAAAAAGCCTTTCGGCTTTTTTTGTTGGTGCGGGTAACAGGACTTGAACCTGCACGGGTGTGCCCATTGGAACCTAAATCCAACGCGTCTGCCAGTTTCGCCATACCCGCGTTTTTCACATTTTATCATAAAAATGTGAATAAATAAACAGTTAATCCACTCTGAATTGAGAGTTATACAATTCCGCGTAGATACCGTTTTTTTCAAGCAGTTCTTTATGCGTTCCGCGCTCCTTTATCCCCGTGTCGTCCATTACGATTATTTCGTCCGCATTGCGTATGGTCGTAAGACGGTGCGCTACTATGAGCGTCGTTCTTCCTACGGCGAGCTTTGCAAGAGCATCCTGTATCTGAAGCTCCGTCGCGTTATCGAGCGCGGAGGTCGCCTCGTCAAGGATGAGCAGCGGCGGATTTTTCAGGAAAACGCGGGCTATCGATATCCTCTGTTTCTGGCCGCCGGAGAGCTTTACGCCGCGCTCTCCCACGAAAGTATCATAGCCGTTCGGCAAACTCATTATAAACTCGTCTATATTCGCGCGTTTAGCCGCAAGTACCACTTCGTCACGCGTCGCCGTGGGTTTGCCGTACAGGATATTGTCATAAACCGTACCGGTGAACAGGAAAACGTCCTGCGACACCATACCTATACTGTCGCGCAGAGAGCTTCTCGTGATCTCTCTTATATCGCGGCCGTCAAGCTTTATGCTTCCCTCTTTTATCTCGTAAAAACGCGGGATAAGATTGCATATCGTCGTTTTTCCTCCGCCGGACGGACCGACGAATGCCGCCGTTTTGCCCGCGGGGATATGAAGATTTATCTTATCAAGCACGGTCTTATCGTTTCCGTAATCAAAGCTCACGTTCTCGAAAACTATGTCTCCCTTTACGTCCCTCAGCTCCGTTGCGCCCTCGTCGTCCTTTTCGGGTTCGGTATCGAGGATCTGCGTGAATCTCTCAAATCCCGTCATACCGGACTGCAGCTGCTCTATAAATCCGACGAGCCTCTTTATCGGTGATATGAACACGTTTGCAAACATCATAAACAGCGCGAAATCACCGGGGGTTATATAGCCTTTTATCGCGCAGAAACCGCTCGATACTATCGCTATGACGTTCAGAAGGTCGATTATGTAATCGCTGCCCGATGAAAACTCCGCCATGGCTTTATACGCGCCGCGACGCGCGTCAACGAACTTATCGTTGTTTTCTCTGAAATGACCAAGCTCGTAATCCGCGTTGTCAAACGCCTTTGACACTCTTATACCCGATATGCTGTTTTCAAGCGAGGCGTTTATTTCTCCGACCTGCTCGCGCATTTTCGTGAAGCTCTTTCCAAGCTTTACGCGTTTGAACATCGCGAAGATGACGAGCGGCGGCATGGACAAAAATATTATGAGCGTGAGCCATATATTGACCCTTGCCATGAGTATGAACGAGCCGATGAGCAGGATAGCGGCAAGGAAAAGGTTTTCCGGTCCGTGGTGCGCAAGCTCGGAAACGTCCATAAGGTCGTTTATGATACGCGACATTATCGTGCCCGTTTTGTGGTCGTCAAAATACGAGAACGGGAGCTTCTGCATATGCGCGAAGACCTCGTTTCTCATCTGATACTGCATTCTGACGCCCACCATATGACCGTAATACTGCACGCAGTACGCGCCCGCCATTTTGATCGTGTAAACGGCGACGAGCACGCCGAGCCATATAAAAATCATTTTTATGTTCTTGTCCGGAATATAATCGTCTATGATATTGCGCGACACCACGGGCAAAAACAGATCGCATATCGCGACGCCGAGCGCACAGAACATATCGAATATGAACATCTTCATATTCGGCTTGTAATAGCTGCAAAACCGTTTTACCATTTAATCACCGTTTCCGTTTTTTTATCATACATATTATATATTTTCAATTAAACAATTTCAACACAATAAAAGTGAACGAATTGAATATAACTTACAATATAAGATTCATTTTCTCCGTATTATTCCCGTGCACCGCAAAGCCTTCCTCTGTCAGCTTGTTTTCATACGATATGACAAGCTCCTTTGACAGCTCCGTATTGCCTGAAAACGCCATAAAACAGGCTGTATTCCTGTCAAACCCGTATATCGCAAAAGCGATAGCGGAACCGAGAAACAAAAGCAATATGACGCAAAAGGAGCTTGCGTCAAGGCTCTTTGTGTCAAGAGGCCTCGTCTGCAAACGGGAAACGGGCGTGCGGCGTCCCGACTTTAAGACAATAGAAAAAAAGCCGTTATATCCGGCGTTACGATCAAAAACTGATTTGAAGACATAAAAATCGGGACTGCATTTTGCGGTCCCGATTTTATTATAACGCGTTTTTCGGGCAGTTTTTGACACATTCCATACAGAGTATGCACTCCGTGCCGTTTTTTCTTTTGCGGCTGTTGTCTGTCATATCGACGTCCATCGGACAGACTTTTTTGCATTTTCCGCAGGATATGCATTTGTTTTTATCACACTTTACGCGCAGAATTGAAAAATAACTCATGGGTTTTAAAAACACGGCGACGGGGCATACGTATTTGCAGAACGCGCGGTTGTCTTTAAAGGCAAACGCCATAATAACGCCTGCGGCGTAGTACAGGGCGTTTCCGATAAGGAACGCCCAAAACATTACGGTTTCAATATTCCCCGCGCGTGACAGAAAAAGCGCCGAGACGAATATGAGCGAGGCGGCAAATGTGATATATTTGATGAAGCCTATCTTTTTGCGCGGCTTTGCGGGAGTCTTATACGGCAGAAAATCAAGCACCATCGCGGTCCAGCAGGCGTAGCCGCACCAGCCGCGCCCGAATATGAGTGGACCGAATATTTTTGCGACGGCGTAATGTATTGTCGCCGCCTCAAACACACCGGTGAAAAGATAGTACCAGAAACCTTCTATCTGCATATTCTCGCGCCGTATGACGCCGAGATACAAAAGCATATAAAGCCCGACGAGAAGCTGAACAACGCGCCGCGCGTGCTTGTATTTTTTTATAAAAAGGAAAATACCGAGCGATATTGAAACGCCTATGTAACTGAAATTGAATAAATAAAAGATATTATTCTTAGTAAGCCAAAGTACAACCGCCACGGTTTCAAAAATCAAAAACATTATAAGAGGAAAGAGATATTTTCGTATGTGTTTCATATAATAATCCTGACTTGGTGAATTAAAGAATAAAGAAGAAAGAAGAAATAATAAAGAATAAAAAGCGGAAGTTTTTTTACCTTCCCCTTGGGGAAGGGGGACCGCGGCAGCGGTGGATGAAGTGACCGCCAGCCCCGCAATTTGACGGTTAATGCCGCCTTTCTCTGTAGGGGAGGGGTCTGCCCTCCCGTTCGTTGATGTAACGCAAAATAACGGTTAAACCCGCCTATCCCGTAGGGGTCGGCGCCCTCGACGACCCGTTTAAAGCCCCGAAAGTTCGGGGGGATGGCGGGGTTTGGGGTGGATAGGGGGGGAGTAACAGAATTAAGGAACCACTACATAACGATAACATAAATTTTTTTGAGTATTGCTCTATCATCATTATATAATTTGCTG
>CACZOH010000306.1 GCA_902782785.1 uncultured Ruminococcus sp.
CGAAACCGGTGAAAATTTCATCGGTTTCGTTTTATTTACAAATCGTTTACAAATTTATTGAGACAAAACGGGGCGCAAAATCATATTATAAGTAAAGACACCGATGAAAGGAGTTAACCGATGCTTTTATTTTTGCCGGATACGCTTGACAGAGACGACAAGCAGAAGCTTACGGGACTGTACGAAAAATACAGTAAGCGTATGTTTTCCGCCGCGAACGCTATTCTTAAAAACGAATACGAAGCGGAGGACGCGGTACATAACGCGTTCGTTTCAGTCGCAAAAATGCTTCACCGCATAAACGACAAAGATGAGGACGCGATGTGCGGCTATCTGTTCACCGTCGTGAAAAACGAAGCGTATATGATCCTGCGCAAAAGAAGAAACGATTTGCCGTTTGAAGATTCCGAGGAGCTTATAGGATCCGACGGGAAGGATATAGAGGTAGAGGCGCACGGACGCGACGCGTACAATTACGCCGTAAAGATAATAACTGAAATGGACGACACGTACAGAGGTCCTCTGTACCTGACCGTAGTTATGGGATATTCCGAAAAAGAAGCGGCAAAAATGCTGAAGCGCCCCGAATCCACGGTACGCACGCAGATAAGCCGCGCAAAGAAAATGGTTGCGGACAAGCTTAAGGAGGCGGGTTATGGAACGTAATTATACATTAAAAGACATACTGCTCGAGGCGGGCGTCCGCGAGTATTACGCTACCCCGGCGGACAAGGAACGTAGCCCGTCCGAAAAGCATAAAAAGAACATGGAAAAGCTGTTTAACAAACAGACTTCCGTATTTGAAAAGATAGGCAATTCGCCCTTATACAAGGGTCTGTCGATAGCGGCGGCTGTCGCGATACTCTTCGGCGTGGCGATAGCGATAAAGCCGATACGCGAGCCTCTGTTCGCTTTCTTCGGCGGTCTGTTCGGCGTCGGCGCCGGAACGACGGATAGTGAAATCACGGACAGCGTCGCCCGGGATACGGATACGGAAACGGGAGAAGAGGCAAAAACGGAAAATACCAAAGAGGAAACAGCAAAAGAAACGACAAATCCGTTCGTTATCCCCGTTACGGACGACGAATGGATCGATTATCTGTTTGAATCCATGGTAAAAACCGGATATACAAAAGAAAAATGGGAAAAGCTGAGATCATTCGGGCTTTACGCGTTTGACAGGCTTGTCCCGAGATACAAAAGCGCCGGGACCGTTGATTACGCAAACGCTCTGATAAGCGTATTCGCGCAGGATTTCCTTATGGACGAAATACGCGGCTCATCCGTTGAAGAACGGTTTGAATTCATAAAAACGTGCTCTTTAAACGATATCGGCGCATCCGACTGGCTTATGAAGTACAGGTCTTTATCCGAGGCTTACGCGAGCACGAACGACGAAAACACCGTAAAGACACAGTTTCCGACGATGCACCGATTCCTGTCGCTTGTCGGTTTTGACGATTACGCTTTTTCGCCGTCGGAGGCGGGCGTTTCAGAGTGTATTGACAAATATATTTCCGATTATATATCTTCGACCGCTGCCGTATGGAATTCTTCGACTCTTCCAAACGATATAATAAGCAATCTCATATCGGAGAAGCGCAGAGACGATACGCTTGACTATGTTTTACAAAACTATTACGCTGAGGAAAACGTTATGCGCCGGTCGGTTATGAGCTGGCTGTTTTTCAGTATCTGCAGACTTGAAATAATCGACTTTACGGACGGCTCGGAGCTGTCCGCCAACGTGGTGTCGCTCGACCGGATAAGCACGAACACGGCCTTTGTCAATGGCTTTCTTGACGCCCAAAGCGACGTCCGTCCGTTCCTTGACGAATACACGGCGTTTTCCAAAATGAAAGCAAAGGGATTTGCCGAAGAAATTATCAAAACCGATTATCCTTATACGTATAAAGTCTTAACCGCCGCCGGCTTTGACGGCTACGGAAAAAATGAAATCAATATTGCCGACAAAGCGCATCCGGCGATAAAAGCCGCGCTCGATATGTTCATGATTTTAAAGTGCGGCACTCCGATCGAAGACGGCGCGTATCGCGTTGCGGGGCGTGAGAATATGTCGTACGTTTACGGCTATTTCGGCAAATATTTCTCAAAGGAAACGATCGACGATCTGATAACTGAAAGCGGATTTACGGTAAGCGACGGCGTATTATATTATGAGGAAATAATAAACGCGGGCGGCTCAAGGGTAAGATACGATACGGTAAAGCTGTTAAGTGAAAACGGGAATACCGCGACGGTCGAGGCAACGCTGTATATCCCCG
>CACZOH010000307.1 GCA_902782785.1 uncultured Ruminococcus sp.
TCTTACTTGCTTTCACGTATATGGAAGACAGGTAATCGAATACGTTTGCGGAATTATTGAAAGTCAGCTCAACCGACGTATCTTCTTCCGTGCCGTAGACTATTTCATTGTCGCCGCCGCTGAGATAACGGAAAAGATTGACGACGTCTTTATTGTTGACGGTACCGTCGCCGTTGGTGTCGCAGGCGGTGACGTCCACTTCGAGACCCTCGACCCCGCTCGTGTAGCGGAAAAGAGCAACGATATCTTTATTGTTGAGCTGACCGTCCATATTTACGTCGCCCGCCATGCCTTTAGCAGCGGCGGAGCTGCCGATACCGATCACGATACCTATAAGCAGCATTGCGGTCAGCAGTACGGCTGATACCGGTTTTATAAGCTTTTTCATACTGTTCCCCCGTCTGTATATTTTGTTAAATGTTATTATATCATAAAAATTAAAAAAAATCAACAGTATTTTTCTTTTTGATAATTAAAAAATCGGGGAAAATCTCCCCGATTCAATTACTGTTCTTTTTTGAAAACCGTTTTCAGTCTCTGCGCGTTTGAAAGTATCTTTTTACGCAGACGCAGAGTTTTCGGAGTGACCTCCATAAGCTCATCGTCGGCAATGAATTCGATCGCCTCTTCAAGGCTGAATACCTTAGGCGGCACAAGACGGAGAGCCTCGTCAGCACCTGCGGAGCGAATGGCGGTAAGGTGCTTTTTCTTGCAGACGTTAACGGCGATATCGACCATTTTCGGGCATTCTCCGACTATCATCCCTTCATATACGGGAGTCTGTACGCCTATGAACATCGTACCTCTGTCCTGCGCGTTGAAAAGACCGTATGACGTCGCCTCGCCGTCCTCACTCGCTATGAGAGAACCGGTAAAGCGGCGCGTGATTTCGCCCTTGAACGGCTCGTAACCGTTGAATACGGAATTTATGATACCTTCTCCGTGAGAGTCTGTCATAAGCTCAGAACGGTAGCCGATCAGACATCTTGCGGGAATGTTGTATTCCACCTTTGTTCTCGTATCTCCGAGAGGCTCCATTGAAAGCATTTCGCCTTTTCTTGCTCCGAGCTTCTGCATGACTGCGCCTACGTATTCGTTCGGAACGTCGATCGTCACAAGCTCCATAGGCTCGCACGTTTTGCCTTCGATCGTTTTCATAAGCACGCGCGGAGTAGAACAGCAGAGCTCATAACCCTCGCGGCGCATGGTCTCTATAAGTATGGAAAGGTGCATTTCGCCTCTGCCAAGAACTCTGAACTGGTCCGTTGTCTCGCCGTCTTCAACGCGAAGAGATACGTCGCGCAAAAGCTCTTTATAAAGACGCTCGCGCAGCTGACGGCTCGTAACGTATTTGCCCTCGCGCCCCGCAAACGGACTGTCGTTTACCGAGAACGTCATTTCCATCGTCGGCTCGGAGACTTTGACGAATTCAAGAGGCTCGGGCGTATCTGCTGCAGTAACGGTGTCGCCTATTTCTATATCTTCGGCGCCGGAGAAACAGACGATATCGCCGACTGTGGCGGAATCGACGTCAACGCGTCTCAGACCGTCTATCTGCATAAGCTTTACTATCTTTCCGCGGCGTACGACGCCCGGATCGTGATAGTTGCACATCGCCATATCCTGTCCCGCTTTTACGACTCCGCGTTCTATTCTTCCTATGCCTATCCTGCCGACGTAATCGTTATAGTCAATGGAAGAAACGAGAAGCTGGAGCGGTGAAGTCTCGTCGCCTTCCGGACACGGAATGTGATTTATTATCGCCTCAAACAGCACTTTGAGATCTTTTTCCTGATGATCGGGCGAAAGAGAAGCGGTACCGGCTCTGCCGTTGCAGAAAACGACGGGAGAGTCAAACTGCTCGTCCGTGGCATTGAGATCGAGGAACAGCTCAAGCACCTCGTCAACTACCTCGTGAGGACGCGCGTCGGGTCTGTCGACCTTGTTTATGACTATGATAACGCGGTGATTCATCTCAAGAGCTTTGGAAAGAACGAATCTTGTCTGCGGCATCGGACCCTCCGCCGCGTCGACAAGCAGAACGACGCCGTTCACCATTTTGAGTATGCGCTCGACCTCGCCGCCGAAATCGGCGTGCCCGGGAGTGTCGATTATGTTTATTTTTATACCGTTATAATGAACGGATGTGTTTTTTGCAAGTATGGTTATACCGCGCTCGCGCTCAAGTGCGCCCGAGTCCATCACACGCTCAGTTGTGACCTGATTTTCACGGAAAATACCGCCCTGTTTCAGCATCTCGTCAACAAGAGTCGTTTTGCCGTGGTCAACGTGAGCTATTATCGCAACGTTTCTTAAATCTTCTCTTTTCAAATGAGTTTACCTCTGTACAAAAAATTCAACCAAAAAATTATATCAGAATTTTTTGCAGATTTTTTGCTTATATTGTAATATTATTGTTAAATAGCGCGTATTATTTAATTTTTTTCTTTATGATAACGAATACGGTTGCGCCGACGGCTATGACTGCGGCGCCGATTATCGGTATCGCAATCCACGCGTTTGACTTTTTTTCGTTATTAACGTGCTCCGTTTCGGCGTCGGTTTGGCTGCTTACGGTCTCCGCCGCATCCGTTTTTTCTTCTGTATCCGCTTCTGTTTCAGACGCTTTATCCGTCAAGGCTTCCGTTTCGGACACCGTATCCGTACCGATTTCTGCTTCCTTTGACGTGTCAGTTGATATCTCAGTTTCGGAAGTTGTGTCTGCGGTTTCGGGCGTTGTATCCGCAGTTTCCGTTTCGGTTGCCGCAGGCGTTGTTTCCGCCGTTGTTTCCGTCACATCGCCGCTGTCGTCAAGCTCCCTGCCGTAAACCTCTATTTCGCCGAACTGGGACAGATAACCGCCCGCCTGGTCCGGTGTTGCGTTGTGCTTTGTTATGTGTACGCGTACGTATCTCGCCGCGGTTTCGGAAAACGCAAACACTCTGTCGCCGTCAGAGCCTATAACGTCGGACAGCGAAGCGACGGTTTTGTAAGTCTTTCCGTCAGAAGACAGCTGTATTTCAAAGTCAGACGGCATAAGCCCGCCGTCGTTATATACACACGGCTTTATAACAACCGAATTTAGCTTGTAAGCGTCAAGCAAATCGACGGTCACGTTTACGGGGTCGGTGCGTTTTATAAGCGAGTACGGGTCAACCGACCAGCCCGCGTGCGTCGTCTCGGCAAGCGGCAGATTAACACCGTCGGTGATATAATTCTTAGAAAAATACGTACCGTCCTCATACGAGTTTTCCGCGATTACTTTTTTGTTCAGCGCTAAATTCACGCCGTCTCTCGCTATGGGTATCAGCTTGTTCTGCGCGGTGACGAGCTTTGTTCTTGCTGAATCTACCTTGCTTTGCTTAGCCCCGGTGTCCTGCAGCACCGCTTTTGCCTCGGATAAGGCTTTCTCAAACGCTTTCATATTATCGTCGTTTCTGTATAAGCTTCTGTCCGTTTCCCCGGCTGACTTTATCGCCTTTTCAAGCTGTCTGTAATCGGTGATTTCCTTTAATACGAAATTATAATCCTCATTTGTACGTAGAAGCACGCCTTCTCCGGCGAGAAGATCGACCGTGTAAACGCCGTTTTTCGCCTTAAATTCAACGGGCTTTCCCGTTTCCGTGCTTATGTATTCGAGCTTTTTTATGTCTTTATCTATTGTGAAGGTGACGGTCGCTTTGTTTCTGTAATCGCGGTTAACTATCATCGCGTAATTTCTGCCCGTCTCCTTTTCTTTCATATGAGATACGGCGAGCTTCTGCTCCGTGTCCGTCGGCTGAATGAAGAAGCCGAGGGGTAGGGAATTGTATTCCGTGCCGAAATTTGCGCCGGTGTGATAAATCGTTTCCATATCAATCTTCATCAGCGTCGGACCGAGCGCCTGTACCTGCGCGTTTATTTTGCTTACCGGCTCAAACAAATCCGTCGGTTCGTTGTTTATGTCTATAACCGCCGGACCGTACGTTTCCGCGGTGTTTGCCGCGGGAGTCTTCCAGCAGAAATATGATAATTGTTTCACGCCGCCCGCGAGCATGGCGAAAACCTGATACCTCACCTCGTCCGCGTTCGGTCTGTGGTTGTTGTTCCAGTTCATCGCCTGAACGTACGACGTGCCGGGCACGCCGAGCTGACGGCTTATTTCCTGATTATATCTTATCTGACCGTACAGCGTGTTTTCATTGCAGTTCGCGGTAGTGAAAACGTACGCGTCGTACATAACGTAATCAAGGGAAAGACTGTATTTGTTTTTAAGCTCGTTCTGGAGCGCCGTGACGTTGTCCTTATACGCGCCGCAGTAGTTCATATGCGTAACCGCGTTCGGCATGACGCTTTTAATAAGTGAAATTGCGCGCGCGAAAGCGGTTGACGACGCGGGCTCGTCAACAACGTAGTACGCGGCGACGCCGGGCAGGTGCGAATAGCGCTTTACAAATTCAAGTATTTTCGCATCGCTTGCCGTCTGCCAGCCGGTGCCGTTGAAGCTCTTTTCGCTTACGGTCACGTCAAGCCCGCGTTCGTACGCAAGCTGCAGCGCTTTTATGATATTTTCATATTCCACGGCGGAGGAATCGAGCGCAAAATTAAGCTCAACGTTTGTAATTCCGCCTTTTTTAAGGTTGTCAAACGTCTTTTCCGTCACCTCCGAGCCGTAAAAGTACGGGATAAACGCGACAATCTGAAACTTGTCGGAAACCTTGAAATCCCCGACTGTTACGCTGCATTTATATTCTTTATTCGTCTTTTTATCCGTTACGGTTACCGTAGCTGTGCCGTTTGATATAGACGTTACGGTGCCGTCCGCGTCGACCTTTACAACCTTTTCGTTATTGCTTTTATACGTCGCGCCGTTTTGCGATTCCTTGTTTCCCGAATATAGCTTTAACCAGTCCTTCTCGTTCGGATTCATATTTAACGCGGGCTTGTTCAGGTATATTTCCGCCGTTTCATCTATCTTTTCTTTTCCGTACAATTCAAGTTCTCCTATCGCTGATGTATAGCTGCCGCTTTGGTCTATTACCTTGCTGTGCTTTGTAATATGTATTCTGAAATATCTCATTTCCGTCGGGCTTATATCATAAGTTATCGGTTTTACTTCCGTGTTTGAATTTGCGTGCGCGTTTGCGTCCTTGACTGTTTTCAACGTCACGTACGTTTTGCCGTCTTTTGAGTATTGAAGCTCAAAATCGCGCGGGAACACGTCGCCCGACGACCATTTCATAGGCTTTAAAACTATCTGCTCTACCGTATATACGCCGTCGAGCGTTACGGTTATGTCAACCGGCGTCGTTTCGGCTATCGCTTCGTAAGGATTCGTATTCCAGCCGAGCTTTACGTTGTTGGCGTCGTACGTTTCCCAGCTTCCGTCGACTAAAAAACTCGCGTCAAAAAAGCCCTCCGCGGGAATATAGCTGCTTGTCGCCTCAACCTTTTGCTCAAGCGCTATATTTTTAAGCTTTCCTTCCGCCGCCGCGGTCGGTACCGCGCACAGGAGCAGAGCCGCGGTCAAAAATACGCATATAAGCTTTTTCTTCATAATGAACCTCCGTTGATGTTTTGATTGATTAAATTATATATTTTTAGTATTAAAATAAGATTTCTTATCTGTAAACAATTCTATGTAATTTACATTCCGTATTTTACGGAATTCTTTTATTATAAAAAATATGGATAAAATTCCCGTAAGGTGTTGATTTTTTCATTAGAATTTGGTATACTGTATAGGACAAAGTATATTTACAGGTAAGATAATGTTTTATAAAGACACTTTACTGAAACAGGTGCTTAAACCGGGCAGATACACGGGCGGCGAATACGGGCAGGTAATCAAGGATCTGTCCGGTATAAAATGCCGCTGGGCTTTTGCGTTCCCCGATACTTATGAGATAGGAATGTCAAACCTCGGCGTCCGCATACTGTACGGAGTTCTGAACGAGCAGAAGGACGTTTATTGCGAGCGAACGTACGCGCCGTGGGTCGATATGGAGGAACAGATAATAAAGCATCATCTTCCTCTGACCTCGCACGAAACGGGAACGCCGTTAAAGGAGTTTGATATCCTGGGTTTTACGCTTCAGTACGAGCTTTGTTATACGAACGTTCTCAATATGCTGAAGCTCTCCGATATACCTCTTATGGCGGCGGACAGAACCGGGGACGATCCGATAGTAATAGGCGGCGGTCCCTGCTCGTACAACGCTGAGCCTTTAGCGGATTTCTTTGACGTTTTCTCAATAGGCGAAGGAGAGGAGGCTCTGCCCGAATTTTCACGCCTGTTTATAAAGATGAAAGAAAACGGAACGTATAACCGAAAAGATTTTTTGCACGAGGCGGCTAAGATACCCGGATTTTACGTGCCGTCTTTGTACGACGTCGCGTATAACGACGACGGAACCGTAAAAGAATATAAACCCGTATACGACGATATACCGAAAAAGATCACAAAACGCATAGTTGAAGATTTCAATACCGCTTATTATCCGGATATGCCCGTAATGCCTTATATCGAGTGCGTCCAGGACAGGATAACGCTTGAGATAATGCGCGGCTGTATCAGAGGCTGCCGCTTCTGTCAGGCGGGTATGATATACAGACCTGTGCGGGAAAAGGATCCGGCTCTTCTGAACGAACAGGCGAGACGCACGTTTGAAAACACCGGATACGACGAAATATCGCTGTGTTCGCTTTCAACCTCCGATTATACGGGACTGCGCGAGCTTACGGACGGGCTTTTGTCGTGGACGGACGATAATATGATAAGTCTTACGCTGCCGTCGCTCCGGGCAGACAGCTTCACAGACGAGCTTATGAAGAAGATAAGCAGCGTCAGGACTTCCACGCTTACGTTCGCGCCGGAGGCGGGGACTCAGCGTCTGCGCGACGTCATAAACAAAAACCTTACGGAAGAAGAAGTCTTAAAGGCCTGCAAGGTCGCGTTTGCCGCGGGCAAAACGGCAGTAAAGCTTTATTTTATGATAGGACATCCGACGGAAACGGACGAGGATATAAAAGGTATCGCGGATCTTGCAAAATCCGTCATAAACTGCTTTTACGAAACGGAAAACAGACCGAAGGGCAAGCCGCTTGTGACCATATCCGTTGCGTGCTTTATCCCCAAACCTTTTACGGCTTTTCAATGGGAAGCGCAGAATACGCTTGACGAATATAAACGCAAACAAAAGCTTCTCGGTTCATACTGTAACGACAGACGAATAAAATATAATTACCACGACGCGGACGGAAGCCTGATCGAAGCGGTCCTCGCACGCGGCGACAGAAGACTTTGTAAAGCTTTACTGCTCGGATGCGAGCGCGGTATGAGATTTGACGCGTGGAGCGAGTATTTTGACTTTGAAAAATGGATGAGATTATTTGAAGACTGCGGCATAGACCCGGCGTTTTACGCAAACAGAGAGAGAAGCGCGGACGAGGTATTGCCGTGGGATATCATAGACTGCGGAGTAAGTAAAAGGTTTTTGCAGTCGGAAAGAAAAAAAGCGTACGAGTCAAAAACCACATACTGCTGCGCCGAAGGCTGCGCGGGCTGCGGCGCAAACAGACTCGGAGGTAAGAACAGATGGTGTCCGAATATAAAAAAATCAGATTGAAATTCAGTAAAACCGGTAACGCGAAATTCATTTCCCATCTCGATCTTGACAGAACGATGAAAACGGTGCTGACGCGCGCCAAGGTAAATGTAGAGCACACGCACGGTTATAATCCGCGCCCGTATCTCGTGTTTTCTCTTCCGACTTCGGTCGGAACCGAGAGCTTATGCGAGTTTCTCGATATAAAGATCCCGGTCGATAACGATTATAATGATATACCGAAAAGACTTAACGGCAATCTGCCTCCCGATATACGCGTAACGGAAGCTTATATCCCGTCCTCCGATTTCAAGGAGATAGCATACGCGGAATACGTTCTTAAAATCATATCGCCGGATATAACGAAAGAGCTTACGAACAGGATCGTTCCGCTGTTCGAAGAACCCGTATTGATCGAGAAGCGGACGAAAAAAACAGAATCCGGGTTTATGGATTTTGATATATCGCCGTACGTTAAGAAGATAGACGCAAAATTTTTAAAAGACGGAGAGCTTGAGATAAACACGGTCGTTTCCGCAGATAACGCCTCGTATATAAACCCGGAA
>CACZOH010000308.1 GCA_902782785.1 uncultured Ruminococcus sp.
CAGTATATCTTCACATACTCTGTTTAAAGCCGTATTGACCGATTTATTCGTATATCTCAGTACGCGGATATTCAGTTTTTCAAGCTCCGCGTCTCTTTCTTTGTCTTTTTCTGTATTTTCTGTTGTTTTATGCTGTACGCCGTCGATTTCTATAACCGTTCTTTTTTCGGGAATGTAAAAATCAACGATATAGTTTCCTATAACCTTCTGACGTTTTACCGTATATGGAAGACGTTTAAGAAAATTATACCATATTGTTTTTTCTTCCGGCGTCATATTTTTTCTCAGAGTTTGAGAATTTTTGACGAGGGATTTGTTGTAGTTGTAAGACATTTTTCTTTTAATAAGTACAGACTTTGTTCGCCTCATCCACCGCAAGCGGTCCCCCTTCCCCAATAGGGGAAGGTATCGTTCGCCTCATCCACCACTGACCGCGAACCCCCGAAAACTCGACAAGCTCGTTTTCGGGGAACCCCGGCACGTGGTCCCCCTTCTCCTAAGGGAGAAGGTTATCTCGCTTCTTACTTCTCTCCGCGCTTCGCGCTGCAGTTTCCGCAGTTTCGCGGGAATTTAATTCGGTATCCGTTTTATTAAATCCGTATAAGAATTGTAAATATCGTTTTTATCCGGTTTGCCGGTAAAAAATTTCGAGCCTGCGCCGGTAACTATGCCCATCGGATTTACGTCCATTTCCCCCTCGGTAAATTCATCCTTTATATAAAAGCCGGAAATAACGGGTTCTCTTGAATTTACATAGTTTTTCGGCAAATTACAATATGTCCATTTTAACTTTGGATAATTGTTGACGAATGATTCTCCTATATAAACCGCAATATCTCTCATTATATATTGTGTAACTACGGTAAATTGCTTATAGTTTATAAATGATTCTCCAAATACCTTTGCTGCTTCTTTCATCTTTTCCAATTCGTCCGGCGGTGTTTTCTCAACTCGGGCAACACCGATAAACCATTCCCACAATAATTTTAAAGAATCAGCGGAATAATCAAGCAAATCGGGTTTAATCTTTAAATCTTCTGCGCATCTTTTTTTTAAATAATTCACTCTTTCCGGAATCACGGATATAAACCACTCGTATTGTGCGCGGGCTTGCTTTACAGTCATATTATAATAATCATATCCATACGGCGGTAAACATAGCTTGTAGTCGTGAATATCATTTAAATATCTAAAATAATCATTGTTTTTCATTTTACTGCCATTACAACTTCGGTGTTGGAAACGGGAACCCCTATCGACGACCCGTTTCTAAAAAACCTTGCCCATTGTTAGAGACTGAGCGCGCGGGGCGGTGGGGGGGACGCCCGCGCGCGCGGCTAAAGCCGCAAAAGCCTCGAATGATAGATTTTAAATTCTCCGAAAGTTCGGGTGGAGGCGGGGGTTTGGGGGTTTATAGGGGTGGGGACCCCCAAAGATTGTCCCGTAGGGACACCTTATTTCTTAATTCTTAATTTTTACCTGCACAGTTCGCACTGCAATTCCCGCAGTCGTGGCTGCAGGGGCGGGAGCCGGTTATCTGATACGTTATCTCGCCGTAAACTCCCTGCATCAGCTCGTCAAAATCGTGCTTTGCGGCGGCGTATTCCGTCATCGCCGGTCTCTGCATTATAAGTCCGTACATATCGTTCAGCTGCTGCTGACAGAGAGCGTATACCGCGTCCGTTATCTTTCCGTCGCGCAGATCGTCGCGCGCCTTTTTTGCGTGCTCGTTGTATTTTTCTATCATCGCCTTCATATCCTCGTCCGCTTCATAAGCCTCCGTGGCTTTGTCAAGGCGTTTTTTCTCCTCCGTCTCGCGTATCATCGCGCCGAGCTCGGCGGCTTTTTCAAGTACCGTCATACCGTTTCTCCCATCAAAACGAAGGGTCTTGCCTCCGTTATTTTTACGTTTATGTATTCACCCGCGGGGACGTTTCCCGCAAAACACACGTTTTTTCCGCCGTCCGTCCTTCCGGAGAGCATTTTTTCGTCGTTTTTGCTCTCTCCGTCGCAGAGCACGCGGAGCGTTTTTCCGACGTATCCCTCGTTTATCTTAAGTCCTATGTCGCTCTGTACCGAGAGCATACGTCTGAAACGCACGCCCTTCACGTCCTCCGGAACCTGGTCCTCATACTCCGCGGCGGGCGTGTTTTTTCTTTTGGAATAGATGAACGAATACACCATATCGTATCTTATCTCTTCAAGCGCTTTGAGCGTTTCTTCAAAGTCCTCCTCCGTCTCGCCGGGGAAGCCGACCATGATATCGGACGTCAGCGTCAGGTTTGGTATCTTCTCTCTCGCGTACTCCGCAAGCTTTTTGTAGCTTTCATACGTATAGTGCCTGTTCATGCGCGATAGGACTCTGTCCGAGCCCGACTGAAGCGGCAGGTGAAGCTGAGGCGCGACCTTTTCGCACTCCGCCATCGTGTCTATGAGCTTTTTCGTCGCGTCCTTCGGGTGACTCGTCATAAATCTCAGCGTAAAATCGCCGTCAAGCGCGTTTATGTCGGACAGAAGCTCGGAAAATCCGTAATCCTCATAAAGTCCGCGCCCGTATGAATTGACGTTCTGACCGAGAAGCGTTATATCCTTTACGCCGTCCGCGATAAGCTCCTTTGCTTCCTTTATTATATCCTCTTTGTATCTGCTCCGCTCGCGCCCTCTGACGTGCGGCACGACGCAGTAGGTGCAGAAATTGTTGCAGCCGTACATTATTGAAAGCCACGCGCGGTATCTGCATTCACGCAGGACGGGTATATCCTCGGCTATGTTGCCGTCGTCCTCCGTGTCAAGCAAAAAAAGACGCCTTTTTTTGCTCATGCGCTTGTAAATTATCTCCGGAAGCTGCCAGAGATACGACGTACCGAAAGCAAAATCAACGTACGGATATTTGTGCTTTATGTCGTCGAGTCTGTGCTCCTGCGAGACCATACAGCCGCAAACGCCTATCATAAGCGCCGGATTTTTCTCTTTTAAATGCTTGTAGCCGCCCGTGACGGACAGCGCGCGTTTTTCCGCGTGCTCACGCACGGCGCACGTGTTGACGAGGATCATGTCCGCGTTGTCCTCGCTATCCGTTTTTTCATAGCCCATCTGAGAAAGCATCCCCGCGAGCCGTTCGCTGTCCGCCTCGTTCTGCTGACAGCCGTACGTCACGACACAAAATCTGTACGGCTCCCCGCGCTCGGACGAGGCGGCGTTCACCGCCATACGCACAAGCGACGCGTATTCGCGCTGTTTTTCTGTTTGTTCTTCCGTTATTCTTGTTATCATACCTTATTTCATAAACCTTCCCCCTTTGGGGAAGGGGGACCACGGCCGGGGTTCCCCGACGCGAACTTGAGAGCGTTGGGGGTTCGCGGCGTGTGGTGGATGAGGCGAAAGGGGTCAGTACAAACTTCACCTTTTCCCGCTCTTCACCGGTTTTAATTCATTGACAGTCAACCCGAGCTTCATCAATATATCGTCGCAGACTTTGTTGAAAACCGTATTGACCGCTTTATTCGTATAACGCAGTACTTTTATATCAAGATCATTCAGTTCTGCGTCTCTTTGTTTGTCTTTTTCCTCGTTTTCCTTTGTTTTATGCTGAACTCCGTCGATTTCTATTACCGTTCTTTTCTCCGCGATATAAAAATCGACGATATAGCTGCCTATGACCTTCTGCCTGTTTACCGTACACGGCAGTCTTTTTAGAAAATTGTACCATATTTGTTTTTCTTCAGGC
>CACZOH010000309.1 GCA_902782785.1 uncultured Ruminococcus sp.
GCAGCAGCGCGGCAAATACCGGCATAACGATAAAGTCCGCTGCGCATTTGTCCGGCGACAAAAGCACCGCGTTTGCCGACATTAAAGCCGATATATCGGCAAAAAGCGGCACATTCCCGAACTTTCCGACTATATACGGCACGAATACGAGCACGGCGGAAAATGCCGATGATATAACGGTTTTTTCCGTTATCGCCGAGAATGAGACTGTTATGACCGCGAATATTTCGTATGCCGCAAACCGCAGTAAACACGTTATCAAAAGATATTGTCCTATGCTTACGTCCATGGAAACGTCTTTTGCCGGAGTAAGCGAATAGACCGACGCGGAAGCGTTTGCAAACGCTCCGTTTGATATGCACACAATAAGATCGGCCGCCGTAAACAAAATGAAAAACAGTGCGGTCACGGCGACGGTAAACAGCATTTTGGAAATGAATATTTGTTTTCTGCCGTATTTATACGTACGTATTATCCCGTACGCGCCGCTTTCATGCTCGCGGGAAAATACGGCGGACAGGCAAACAGTAAGAAGTATAACGAGAATAAAGCTGAATTCGCCGCCGAGAAGCTCGTTTAATGTGCCGTCATAAACGAATCTTATCTCATACCGAAAAGGATCGAGACGGCGTAAATACGCGGCTCTTTCCGCGCACCGTTTTATGCTCGCCTCATGCGCCTTGCAGTAGCCGTATTCGTCCATAACGGCGGAAAATTCTTCGCCAGTTATTTCACCGTTATCAAATCTGATTTCGGCTTCCGCGCGCAGACCGTCAGCGCGCTCTATGCGTTCCTGTTCTTCCGATATCGCTTTTATCGCGTCGCCAAGCGTCATATTTTCAAACGTCTCGCAATACTGCCGGTATATCTTTTCATCCGTATTTCCCTGCCCTCCGTACGTATTGACGGAAATGAAGCAGGATACGGTCAGGCAAACTGCCGCAATTATGATAACGTAAGGATAAAGCAGGTTCTTTTTAAGCTCCCACCCGAAAAGCGTTTTCGGGATCGTTTTGATAACAGGCTTTTTCAGCTTTATAAACGTCTTTTTTACTTCAGCCGTCCTCGTCTGCTTTTTTCTTACGCTGAAAAGCACGATAAACAGGAAAAAAGCGGCGATCATCAACATGGCCGTCAGAATGATATTGACACTCATCGCGTCCGCACAGCCGAACAGCCTTACCGAATAATATCTCTCGTACAGATACGAGCCGCCGAACGAGAATATATTGACGTTTTTTGCAAATTTATCGACGCCGACGTAAGTTATTCTGAATATCAGATATTCCGCGGCGGCGGGTATAACGCTTGCCGTCAGTATCAGAACGTAAGACGTGAAAAGCTCGGAAAATATCGCGGTCAAAACGCCGAAAAGCGCCGATATCATCATTCTTACGCCCGTGATGCGCAAAAGACACGACAAAAGCGTTATGTTATACGGCGAAAAACGGAAGCTCTCCGCTGTCTGCAGCTCCGCCATGCCGTTGCTCAGATGTCCGTTAAAAAAATAAACCGCGAATGAAGATACCGTGAGTACCGCGCAGAACAGAGCGGAGACAAACATAACTGCCGCCGCTTTTGATAACGCGGTCCGCACTCTGCCGTTTTTTGAAGCGAATATAACGGATACAGCACCTGTGCGCTTTTCCTCAAGGACCGAAATTCCTCCGAAAACCGCTGCCATAGCAAGCGAAAGCAAAAGAATATCGTTTGACGTCAAAAGCTTGTCCCACCCGACAGCACCGCCGTTTTTGATCGTTTTGCCATCCGACGCTTCCGTATAAAGCTTTATGACTTTTTCATAGTATTCATGCGCGTAATCGTCTTCTTTGCCGAGATTGTCAAGCTGCTGCAAACCCCTCTCCGCGTTTTCAATATAAAGCGCGATCTGCTTTTCATATGACTGCTGTATTTGTTTTGCCGTATACGCTTCCGTTTTATCGTTTTTGACTGTGAAATATGAGATAAGCACGCAGGCAAAAAGCAGTGTTACCGCAACTACCCGTGCAGCGCCGCTGTTTATCGCTTTTTTGATCTCATACAAAGTAATCATGTTCAAAATAAAGGTCGAGAAGTTGGATTTCTCCCGTTTTAATATTTATACAGATATGATCGTGATCGAGTTCTTCAAACGGCGTATAAACACCGTCTGAAAGCCTATACATCAGTCTGCCGATAACGTGATCACCACTTGCGGCGTAGATTATGAAATGATAATCGGTGTCGATGACGTATTTTTCATACGTGTTGTCAAAGCTTTGTCTGTATATCTTATTATCATATCTTACGTACTTTATTTCCGCACCGTCGCTTTTTTTTGCCGTCTCCACACCGCCGCGCGACTGGTAATAATAAAACTCTCCGCCAGAAACGGGTGAGGTTATGTTAAGTACCGGGTCGGGATTCACGGTTTTTCCGCTCTTTATATCGTATATCGCCGCCGGCGCGTCGGTTTTGTATAACACGTCAGGTTTATGTAACTTATAACTCTCGCAGCCGTCCGGCAGTTTATATGACACCGGAGCTTCGTCCGTCTTTGATAATTTCACCGGTCCGTTCGTATCAATACCATATATAATGTCTTCTTTTGAAAAAAGGGGCGTTATATCGTCTTTTACAGTATGTGATTTGGTTATTTCACCTGAATAAAGATCTATTTCATAAATGCTGACGGTTGTTTTTAAATCATTGCTTGTCTGTGCGGAATAACCGTATATCACGCCGTCATAAACGCCCGGTATAAGTTGATCTATCGTTTTGGCTTTTTTGCTTACCTCAAGCATTTTGCCCGTTTCCCATTCATATGCGAGAATGATGTTTGAGCCGGAGGGATATTTCAATACGTTCATAATCAGATACTTGCCTGTATCATATACCGATTTTACCCACGTGTTATAGTAATAACACTCTTTTCCCTTGTGACTGCAGTCTTTGTCGGGGCAAGCGTATTGTATTTCGCCCGTTTCGATATTTACTCTGCACGGAACGGCGGTCGGTTTGAAAATATCGGGACAATAGTATTTCACTTTTTCCGCGTCGTCGCAGACAACGGCATCCTCCGATAGTATAATGTATTCTCTTGTTACGATCCCGGTATCTTCATTCTGCGTCGTATCCGTATCGCCGCTTTTGCACGAAGCGAATGATGATACGAGCATAAGCAATATCAATAAAAGCGTTGTAATTCTGATTTTCATTTTACTCTCTCTGTTTTTACCGTAATATCTTTAAGATGCTTTTCAAGCACGTTTTCGGCGTATACGTTATATAACGACGTTTTGCCGGTCTGAAGGTCTATCCACATCAGATTATTAGGTGTGTAGTTTTCTTCCGAATAATATGACAAATCAACGCCGTCTTTGTATTCGCTCAAAATCGAA
>CACZOH010000310.1 GCA_902782785.1 uncultured Ruminococcus sp.
AAAGCCGCCGCCGCGGATATGATGAAGATCGCAAACGACGTGCGCTGGCTCGCCTCCGGTCCGCGCGACGGTCTCGGCGAGATAACGATACCGGAAAACGAGCCGGGCTCGTCCATTATGCCCGGAAAGGTCAACCCCACGCAGTGCGAGGCGGTGACCATGGTCGCCGTGCAGGTGATGGGAAACGACGCCGCGGTCGGCATCGCCGCGTCGCAAGGCAATTTTGAGCTGAACGTTTTCATGCCTGTCCTGATATACAACTTTCTGCAGTCCTGCCGCCTGCTTGCGGAGGCTATTGAGTCGTTCAACAAAAACTGCGCCGCGGGCATAAAGGCGAACAAAGAAAAAATGGACGGCAATCTGCATAACTCCCTTATGCTCGTCACCGCTCTCAATCCGTATATAGGCTACGAGAACGCGGCAAAGACGGCGAAGCTCGCGTATAAAGAGAACGTTTCGTTAAAGGAAGCGTGCGTGAAGCTCGGCTTTTTGAGCGAGGAAGAATTTGACCGAGTATTCCATCCGGAGAAAATGGTATGAAATTTCTTTATTATCCCGGCTGTACCTTAAAAAACAAGGCGAAGGAACTTGATATATACGCAAGAGAAAGTGCGGAAAAGCTCGGCTTTGAGCTTGTTGAAATTGATGAATTTCAATGCTGCGGCGGCGTTTTCACAACGGCAAACGACGAGACAGCGACAAAGCTCGCCTCGGTCAGAGCATTGAAAGCCGCGAAGGCGGCGGGCGTGCCGCTGCTCACCGTCTGCAGTGCGTGCCACAATGTGATAAAGCAGACGAACCACGCGATGAAAAACGACGCCGAATTTGCCGACAAGGTCAACAGATACATAAACGACGGCGACGATTATCACGGCGAGACCGAGGTTTACCACTATCTTGAAGTCCTGCGCGATATCATCGGGTTTGATAAGATAAAAGAGAGATCAAACGGCAAACTGAACGGCAAAAAGATCGGCGCGTATTACGGCTGTCTGCTGCTACGTCCGTCGTCCGTCATGGGATCTGACGATCCGGAAAACCCGAAGATGATCGAGGATATGATAAAGGCGGCAGGCGCCGAGCCGGTATATTACGGCGAAAGAAACGAATGCTGCGGAGGCTACGCAGCGCTCGAAGAGCCGGCGCTCGTAAAAAAGAGATGCGGTATAATAGATGAAAGCGCAAAAGCGGCGGGCGCGGAAATTCTCGTCACCGCGTGCCCGCTATGCCGCTACAATCTGGTTAAGAACGGCGCGGGTTTACCCGTACTGTACTTTACGGAGCTTTTGCACATGGCTCTGTCGGAGGAGATATGAAAAGCGAAAACGAGCGTTTACGCGAGAATATAATAAGGATCAGCGGATCCGACGTCAGAAAATGCATGAAATGCGGCAAATGCTCCGGCACCTGCCCGAGCTATGACGAAATGGAATATCATCCGCACCAGTTCGTATATATGGTGGAGACAGGCGATATAGAGCCGCTTTTGAACTCAGAGAGCCTTTATAAATGCCTGACGTGCTTCGCCTGCGTTGACAGATGCCCGCGCGGCGTTCAGCCCGCAAAGGTGGTAGAGGCGGTGCGCCTCTCCGTCATAAGACAGCAGGGCAGAAACAGACTGACGCCCGACGGAACAGAGCGGTATCTTGACGACGATATACCACAGCAGGCGATAGTAAGCGCATTCAGAAAGTATACTAAGTGAGGGATATATGCAGCAAAGGATAGGCGTTTTTGTATGTCACTGCGGCACCAATATCGCCGCAACGGTCGATGTTTCCGCCGTCGCCGCGGCGCTCGGACGCGAGCCCGGGGTCGTTTTTGCGCGCGATTATCAGTATATGTGCTCGCAGGCGGGTCAGGATATGATAAAGGACGCGATAAAAGAGTATGCCCTGACCGGGATAGTCGTCTGCTCCTGCTCTCCGCGTATGCACGAGACGACTTTCAGAAAGACCGCGTCCGCGGCGGGCATAAATCCATACATGGTGGAGATAGCCAACATACGCGAGCAGTGCTCGTGGATACATAAGGATAAAGACGAGGGCACCGAAAAGGCGATCATCTTAGGCAGAGCGGCGATCGCAAAGGTTTGCCTTAACACGCCGCTTTCCGCGGGCGAGATACCCGTTACGAAGCGCGCGCTCGTGATCGGCGGAGGTATAGCGGGTATTCAGACCGCGCTCGATATTGCCGACACGGGCTTTGAGGTCGACATAGTTGAAAAAAAGCCGACGATCGGCGGCAAAATGGCACAGCTCGACAAGACCTTCCCGACGCTTGACTGCGCGGCGTGCATACTGACGCCGAAAATGGTCGACGCGGGACAGCATGAAAAGATCCGTATTTACTCTTACAGCGAGGTCGTATCCGTCGGCGGCTTTGTCGGCAATTTTACCGTGCAGATAAAGAAAAAAGCGAGATACGTTGACGAAAGCAAGTGCACCGGCTGCGGCCTCTGTACCGAAAAATGTCCGGTCAAAAACGTGCCGAACGAGTTCAATTTAGGCATGGACAACCGCCGCGCCGTATATATCCCGTTTGCGCAGGCGGTGCCGAAGATAGCGACGATCGACCCGAATTACTGCTTAATGCTGAAAAGCGGCAAATGCGGCCTCTGCTCCAAGCTCTGCGGCGCGGGCGCGATAAATTACAAGCAGGAAGACGAAATAATAGAGAATAAATACGGCGCGATAGTCGCCGCGACGGGATATAATCCCATAAGCATGGACAAATTCGACGAGTTCGCTTACAGCCAGTCGAAGGACGTGATAACAAGTCTGCAGTTCGAGCGCCTTATGAACGCGGCGGGTCCCACGGGCGGCATACTTCTGCGCCCGTCCGACAACGAGCACCCGAAGACGATAGTTTTTGTGCAGTGCGTAGGCTCGCGCTGTTCCGCCGACGCCGGCAAGGGCAAGGAATACTGCTCAAAGATATGCTGTATGTACACCGCGAAGCACGCGATGCTCACGCGCGAAAAATATCCCGACACGGACGTTTACGTTTTTTATATAGACGTGCGGACGCCGGGCAAGAATTTTGACGAGTTTTACCGCCGCGCCGCGGAGCAGTACGGCGTGCATTACGTAAAAGGCATGGTCGGAAAGATAAGCCCCGAGGGCAAAAAGCTCAAGGTTCAGGGGTCAGACCTGATAGCCGATAAACAGTTACATATAGACGCCGACCTCGTCGTCTTAGCTGCGGCGATAGAGCCGGACAAAACGGCGAGACCGCTCGCCACGATGCTCACGGCGAGCATGGATACGAACGACTTTTTCACGGAGGCGCATCCGAAGCTCCGTCCGGTGGAAAGCCCGACGGCGGGCGTGTTCCTTTCCGGCTGCTGTCAGGGACCGAAGGACATACCGGAAACGGTCGCCCAGGCGGGCGCGGCGGCGTCAAAGGTCATAGGTCTGCTCTGTCACGACAAGCTTACGGCAAACCCGTGCGTGGCGCATTCTGACGAGTGGATGTGCAACGGCTGCTCAAGCTGCGAAAACGTCTGCCCGTACCACGCGATAACGTATATTGAAAAAGAATTCAGAATGCCAGACAGGACGACGAAAATAAGGCGCGTTGCGTCCGTC
>CACZOH010000311.1 GCA_902782785.1 uncultured Ruminococcus sp.
AAGGGCAGAAGAACGGACGAGAGGCGTATCGCCGCGTCAACGACCGTTCCGTCGCTCAAAGCGGTGCCGGGCGATCTGTCGCTCTGTATGCCGAAGCGACAGCTTGACAGCATCATAGAGACGATAGACGCGCTGAATCAGATAGCTCCCGGTACCGCCAACTATGATACGCTTCTCTACGGTGTGGAATGCAAATACTACTCCGCACGTCCGCTCTGCCGTGATTTTGAGCTTGACGGAACGGAGGGAATCTACGCGATAGGCGACGGCGCGGGCTTTACGCGTTCCCTTTCCCAGGCGGCGGCTAACGGTCTGTACGTTGCCGATAAAATACTGTCCGGCAAGTGATTGTAAATAATTCTTTAATAAAACCCGCAAATGATTGACTTTTTTTCAAAAAGTGATAGAATATGTGTAATTGAATAACCGTGAGGGAGTAATTCGGCAGACTTTGTCTGCTGCGGAAAGGTCAACAGCCGGCGGCGATCCCGTCTGGTCTTTCCGGTACGAATAAAGTATATATGAGACTCATACATTTTTATAATGTATGGGTCTTTTATTTATAAAGAGAGGATATACAATGAAATTCTATCTTCATTCAATTGACGACGCTTTGTCTGAGCTGAAAACGGGCAATTCGGGTCTGAGCTCCGAAGAAGCCGCAAAAAGGCTTGAGCAAAACGGCAAAAACAAGCTTGCAGAGGCAAAAAAGGAATCTCTTGTCCATATGTTCCTCCGCCAGCTCGCGGACCCGATGATAATAATCCTTATCGTTGCCGCCGTGATCTCCGCGGTCATCGCCGTAACGCAGAAGGAATCCTTTGCAGACGTCATAATAATCGGCGTCGTGGTTATACTTAACGCGGTCCTCGGCGTATATCAGGAGAACAAAGCGGAAAAAGCGATAGAGGCGCTGCAGCAGATGACTGCGGCGACGTCCAAGGTAATACGCGACGGCGTTCTTCGCGTGGTTAAAAGCGAGGATCTTGTCGCGGGCGACATCGTCGTGCTTGAAGCGGGTGACTCCGTACCCGCGGACTGCAGAGTCATAGAAAGCGCGTCAATGAAAGCGGAGGAATCCGCTTTGACGGGCGAATCCGTCCCCGTAAACAAGACTGTCATGACGCTTACCGCCAAGGAGGACGGCAACGTACCGCTCGGCGACAGGAGCAATATGGTATATATGGGCTCCACGATCGTTTACGGTCACGGCAAAGCGGTAGTCGCGGCGACGGGTATGGAAACCGAAATGGGTAAAATAGCGACGGCGCTGACGCAGGCCGAGGAAGGCAAAACGCCGCTCCAGAAAAAACTCACCGAATTATCGAAAATACTCACATACCTTGTTATAGGTATATGCGTCATCGTTTTCGCGGTCTCCGCGTTCAAGGACGGCAACTTCATCAACGACATAAAGACCGGCAATTTCAAGCCCGTCATAGATATGCTTATGGTCGCCGTTTCGCTCGCAGTCGCGGCGATACCCGAGGGACTTGCGACGGTCGTAACGATAGTTTTATCAATAGGCGTTACAAAAATGTCAAAGAGAAACGCGGTCATAAGACGTCTTACGGCTGTTGAAACGCTCGGCTGCACGCAGATAATCTGTTCCGACAAGACCGGTACGCTGACGCAGAACAAGATGACCGTCGTGCGCGAATACACCTCCGACAGCAAGCTGCTTGCGACCGCCATGGCTCAGTGCTCCGACGCTCAGATAGGCGAATCGGGCGAGGCGGAAGGCGAGCCGACGGAAAACGCGCTCGTCAACTACGCGAACAAGATAGGCGTCAACAAGACGGAATACGACAAGACGCAGAAGCGCATCGGCGAGGCTCCGTTCGATTCGATGCGCAAAATGATGTCGACGGTCCACGAGACCGACAACGGTTATATACAGTTCACAAAAGGCGCGCCCGACGAAGTGCTTAAAAAATGCACGCATATATTAAAGGACGGCGAGGTAAGACCGCTTACAGACGCGTATAAAGCCGAGATATCCGAACAGAACAGAAGCATGGCGGACAGCGCACTGCGCGTGCTTTCCGCGGCGTACAGAAAATACGATACTCTCCCCGCTGATTTTGAAGCGGATACGCTTGAAAACGACCTTATATTCATAGGCCTTTACGGTATGATCGACCCCGTGAGACCCGAGGTCAAGGCTTCGATCGAGGAATGCAGACGCGCGGGCATCCGTCCCATCATGATAACGGGCGACCATATAAACACAGCCGTCGCCATAGCGAAGGAGCTTACGATAATAACGGACGCGTCGCAGGCGCTGACCGGCGCTCAGCTTGACAAGATCTCCGACGAGCAGTTTGCGCGCGACGTTGTAAAATATTCGGTTTACGCGCGCGTACAGCCCGAGCATAAGGTAAGGATAGTAAACGCGTGGAGAGCCCTGGGCAGGATCACCGCAATGACGGGCGACGGAGTGAACGACGCGCCTTCCATCAAAGCCGCCGATATAGGCGTGGGCATGGGCATAACCGGTACGGACGTTACGAAGAACGTCGCGGATATGGTGCTCGCGGACGACAACTTTGCAACGATAGTCACGGCGGTCGAGGAAGGCAGAAGGATCTACGATAATATAAAGAAATCGATCCAGTTCCTGCTCTCCTCAAACCTGAGCGAGGTCCTCTCGATATTCATCGCTACGATGATCGGCTTTACTCTGCTCAAACCCGTTCATCTTCTCTGGATCAACCTTATTACGGACTGCTTCCCCGCTCTTGCGCTCGGTATGGAAAAATCGGAGCGCGATATAATGGGAAGACCGCCGAGAGACCCGAAGGCGGGCATATTCTCCGGCGGCGTCGGATTTGACTGCGTTTATCAGGGACTTATGGTAACGGTTCTCACGTTTGCGGCGTACGTCATAGGTCATATGATGGAGGGCGGCAAATTTGAGTTCGTCAATTCCGCGGACGGCATGACTATGGCGTTTCTCACGATGTCGATGGCTGAGATATTCCACTCGTTCAATATGAGAACGGTGAGAAAATCGATATTCACGCTGAAAACCCAGAACTGGTATCTGCTCGGCGCCATGGTGCTGTCGCTGATACTCACGACCGCGGTCATCTATATACCCGGTCTCAACACCGCGTTCGGTTTCACAAGCATAAGCGTGCTTGAATACGCCGTGGCGATGGGTCTCGCACTGCTTGTCATACCGATAGTCGAGACAGTGAAGCTCATTCAGAGATCCGCCGGCAAAAATAAAAAATAAACGTTTCAAAAAGCCTGTCCGTTATAATCGCGGATAGGCTTTTTCAAAAAAAGATTAAAAACTGTTTAACCAAACGCAGCGTTCCGATACTATATATGTGAAAGCTTTCAAAAAGGAAATTAAAAGGTATGGAAAACAAACGCGCCTCACAACT
>CACZOH010000312.1 GCA_902782785.1 uncultured Ruminococcus sp.
AATATCCTCTTTTGTAAGCAGTCTGTTCGCCGCGGGTATCTTCACCTGCCGCGGTCCTCTGCCGCTCTCGCTTATAGAAAGGTAAAGTCCCGTCCCGCTCTTGCCGTATCTGCAGACGAATCTTCTGTCTATACCCGCGCCGTCAAGAAAGCGGAGCGTCCTTTTTCCGAAATCGTCGTCGCCCACGGCTCCGCACATAACGGCGTCCGTTCCAAGCGCGCGGAACGTGAGCGCCGCGGTTATCCCCTTGCCGCCCGGCATACAGGAATATCCGTCCCCCTCTCTCTCGGCGTTGCCCGCGGGCAGAGCGTCAACGGAAGCGTCGAGCCGTATATATAACGACGACAGTATCAAAACTCTCTTATCCATTACTCAAATCTCCGACATAATTCACAATATTGCGGCAGAAAAAAAGAAATTACATACTTCTCCGAGATTATTATACACCATTTTCCCGCTTTTGTAAATACATTATTCAAAAAAATGCACACCATTTGCCTTGAATTTACAAAGTTATACGTGTAAAATTGTATCCGTAACCGTTTATAACGCGTATTTCAAGGAAAGGAACGGTAAAATGAAGCTGATAAGACACGCCGCCGCGGCTCTTGCGGCGCTGACGTTTATATGCGCGGCGCTCACGTCGTGCGGGCTCGGGGAGCCGGAGCAAACGTACGTCCCCCCCGTAATAACCTCGCCCCCGAAGGAGACCGCGGAGACGATACCCCCGATAACCGACACGGAGGACGTCACCTCCTCCGCCGCGACCGACACCGAAAAGGAGACCGGCGCGGTGACGACCGAAAAAGAGACGGAGGCGGAAACGACCGCACGCGAGACCGAGACGGAAAAGACCGAAAACCCGCTCGGCTTCAAGGCGGATCTGTCCGCGTATGAAAAATATATGGATCCCGAGGACAGAGACGCTTATCTGATCCTCGTCAACCCGTCGCATCCGGTGGGAAAGGATTACAAGCCCGACGACCTCGATCCTCTGGTCGACACAAGGCCCGACAGAAGCAAAAGATATATGAGGCTCTACGCCTCAAAATCGCTCGAGGCGTTTTTGAAGGAAGCCCGCGAAAACGGCTGTAAGAACGTTACGGTGACGAGCGCGTACAGAAGCTATGAGTCGCAGAAGGAGATCTTCGACGGCGACGTTGCAAACCTTATGAAAAAGGGCTACTCCGAGGAGGAGGCGATAGCGATAGAGCGCAAGGATACGGCGTACCCGGGCGAAAGCGAGCATCAGACGGGGCTGGCGGTCGATATGCACAATATGAGCTCCGCTCAGCAGGCGTTTGCAAAGACGTTCGAGGCGCAGTGGCTTGCCGAAAACTGCTGGAAATTCGGTTTTATCCTCCGCTATATGCCGGACAAAGAGGATATAACGACGTACGTTTACGAGCCGTGGCATTTCCGCTACGTCGGCAGATACCACGCACAGCGCATATATGAAATGCATATGTGCCTTGAGGAATATACGGAATATCTTGAAAACAACGGTTGATATTTTAAAAGCCGCCGTTCTGCCCTTGCTTTCCGCCGCGTTATGCGTCATACTGCTCTCGTGCGGAGCCGTGGAGCCGGACGCGGCAGGAACTGAAACAAAAGCTGCGGTGACAAAGGCGGAAACGGATGAGACGGACGCTTTGCAGACTATCCCGGAAATCGTGACTGAACCCGCGACCGAAACCGAAGAGGAAACGACGGAACAGATAACGACGGAGGAGAAAACGACGGCGGAGGAAACGACGGAACAGATAACGGCGGAGGAAACGACCGCGCCGCCGGCGACCGAAACGGAGACGGAGACGGAAAAAGAAACCGCGGCGGAAACCGCGGATGTCCCGGATGACCCGCTCGGCTTCAAGGCAGACCTTTCGTCTTATGAAAAGTATCTTGACCCGGAGGATAAGGACGCGTATCTGATACTCGTAAACCCCGATCATCCGCTCGGCGAAACTTATAAGCCCGCGGATCTCGTATATATCGCCGACTCACGCGAGGGGAGAAAGGATCAGCTTCGTCTGTACGCCGCAAAATCGCTTGAGGCGTTTATAAAGGAAGCGCGGGCAAACGGGTGCAAAAGGATAACGTCCGTCAGCGCGTACCGCCCGTACAACACGCAGAAGTATATCTTTGATACCGACGTTGAAAAGCTCATGCAGCAGGGCTATTCAAAAGAGGAAGCGACAGCGATCGAGCGCAAGGACACGGCGTATCCGGGCGAGAGCGAGCATCAGTCGGGGCTCGCCGTTGACGTGCTTGACGACGATTCGTCGCTTTATGAATTCGAGAGCACGTACGAGGCGAGGTGGCTTGCCGAAAACGCCTGGAAATTCGGCTTTATCCTCCGCTATCCGAAGGATAAAGAAGAGATAACGACGTACGTTTACGAGCCGTGGCATTTCCGCTACGTCGGCAGATACCACGCAAAGCGCATATACGATATGGGTATGTGCCTTGAGGAATATACGGAGTATCTTGCGAATAACGGCTGAAAATCCGTCAATAATACCTGTGCGGACAGGTATTATTTTTTTACGGAGGATCATATGAAGCAAACGCAGAAAACAGACGATACGGAGATGCTGACGGATATTTACAAGAACTGCAAAATGGGAGTGGAATCCACGGCCAAGCTGATGCCGAAGGTGCAGAACGCCGACATGAAGCGCGTTATGGGAGAGCATCTGAAGCAGTATCAGGGCTTTGCCGCGCGCGCCGCGGATCTGCTTGCAAAGCAGGGGAAGGCGCCGGAGGACGCGGGATTTTTTGAAAAGCTCCCCGCGGAGGTCGGAATGGCTGTGAGTCAGATGATGGACAGCTCCGACGCAAAGACGGCGGAGATGATGATAAACGGCTTCGTAATGGGCGTATCGGAGCTTAAGAAGCAGCTCGCCGACACTCCGGACGTAAACGAGCATACCGCGGCGCTTGCCGCGGACATGATACAGTTTCAGCTGAACGCGATAAACGACATGAAACAATATCTGTAAATCTTTTTCAAACACCTTGACTTTTTGACTTTTTTGTGCTAAAATATACCCCGCGTATTGGGGTATAGCCAAGCTGGTTAAGGCACAAGACTTTGACTCTTGCATTACGTTGGTTCAAATCCAACTACTCCAGTAAAAAACCTCGCCCGACGGCGAGGCTTTTTCAATGAAGTCGCTTTCGCTGATGAAGGTGTCGACCGCGCCGACATCTTATATTTTTTATGTTTGATTTTTTTCTATTGACAAAATCAAGATATTATGGTAGTATAGGAATAACGTTTGCAAAAGGAGAGGAAAAAATGAATTTCTACATGTGTCTTGTCATTCTCGCGGAGCTTGTCATGCTTGCGATGACGCTGCACGTTTTTCATTACTCCGGATTTGTCAAAAGTCAGAGGGTCTGGTACATCATGACCTTCCTTTCCATAATGTTCTGCACCGCGGCGGAATTTGCCGTTCACTGCGGTTGGTATTCGCCGGAGTTAAAAATACCCTTGACTGTCATCACCGTTCTTCAGTTCTCCGTCGCTCCGATCTTATCCGTTTTATTCTCCGGCTCGCTCGGTATGCCGCATCAGAGGACGGTCGCGTTCATATTTTTCGGCATAAACCTTACCGTGCAGACGGTATCCGCGCCGTTCGGCTGGATATTCTACTTTAACGAAGAGGGGTATTTCCGCGGCGATCACTTCATCATTTACTCCGTTTTCTACATAATAAGCCTCATATACCTTGTCATAAATATGATCATCGTCGGCAAAAGATTTCATCACAGGGATTTCAGAACGATCATAATGATACTCGTCGTTCTCGTCGCCGGCATCATACCGATGACGCTGTTTAAACTGAACGTCACGTATATTGCGATAGCGATAGGCGCAAGTCTTTGCTACATTTACTATAACGACCTCGTTCAGCAGGATATACAGGCGGAGCTCGTCGCTAATCAGAAGCGCATTTCCGGTATGCAGGAGCATATGATCTCCGGTCTTGCCAGCGTTATCGAAAACCGCGATATGGACACGGGCGAGCATATCTCGCGGACAAGCATGTACGTAAAAACGCTCGCCGAATGTGCGAGAGCCGACGGGATATATAAAGATATTCTGACAGACAGATTTATTCTTCTTATGTACACCCTCGCGCCGATGCACGATATAGGCAAAATAATAATCCCCGACAGTATCTTGAAAAAACCCGGACCGCTTACCGAGGAGGAATACGAGCAGATGAAGCAGCACGCCGCCGTCGGCGGAAGCGTGGTGCGCGAGGTGCTGTCCGGCATATCCGACGAGGAATACCTCTCCTTTGCCTCCGATATAGCGACCTACCACCACGAGCGGTGGGACGGCACGGGTTATCCCAAGGGATTGAAGGGTGAGGAGATACCGTTATCCGCCAGGATAATGGCGATAGCCGACGTTTTTGACGCTCTGGTATCGGAGCGCTGTTATAAAGAAGCAATGTCATTTGAGGAAGCGTTTGTCGTTATAAGCGGAGAATCCGGTTCTCACTTCGACCCGCTTTTGGCGGACGTTTTCTTACGGCACCGCGATAAATTTGAAGTCGGAGAAAAAATAACCGAAAGGAAAACAAAAAAATGAAGAAGTTCAGCAAAGTCATCTGTGTTATCATTATAGCCGTGATGACGCTTTCCGCCGTTTTTTCCGCGTCTGCGCTCGAGGGCGGCATAGAGGAAAAAGAAGTAGTCACCTACTTATACGGGCCCGATGATACGACGACGCTGACGTGGCGGAAGCATATCTCGGCGGAAAACTGTTCGAGCTGAAAAACGCGCCGGAAACAGTGCGGGACAACAAGGACTTTGCGATAAAAATACTACCCATGGGCGGGGGGTTGCTCGATGCTTTTTCGGAACGCCTCCGCGCGGACAAGGACGTCGTGACGGCTGCCGTCGGCTCGGCGTGGAACGCGCTCGGATACGCCGCCGAAGA